>NZ_JBMDKB010000049.1:0-14464 GCF_057809495.1 Allobosea sp. FG18 | reverse complement strand
CGGTGGCCGGATATTGATCGGAATGCCGGCCGGCTTCACGTCGGAATCCGCAGACCAGCGATTGAAGCGATTGTAGACAGTCGTGTAAGGGCCGTATTCGGCCGGACAGTCGCACCAGCGGCAGCCGCACCGAAGCACATGAACGATGCCGCTCAGGATGCGTCGGTCGTCGACCCGAGGCGGGCTGCCATAATGCGGAAGCAGCGGCTCGATCTTCGACCACTGCTCGTCATTCAACCAGAACAAGCGGCTCATGGAACTTACCTCTCCCATGAGCCAATTGAATCACAATCCGTCCGTTGAGTTTAGACCCTAGCCCACACCCAGCTTTTCGGAGGTATTGTTACGCGCATGGCGCGACATGATGTGGGACGCCCGCCTGGGGGGCGCGCACTCGCGTCAGAAGCTCGCGCGGATAACAGCCAGCGGCCGGAACCGTCACCGGCCGCCAGCGCGGTGCTTATCGATCGGTGGGGTTCTGACAGCGGATGGGATAGTAGGCAGGGGCGAACAATCGCGACCTGCCGCTGCGCTCCGGAGACGATGCTATTGTCTCGAGGCGATCAGCGGTACCGGCTGATATCGGAGGCTACGGGGATAAAAGATGCTTGGCCTGAGACGTGCCTCCGAGGCGAGCGGCTGAACGGCCGCCGCCAGGTCAAGGTAAGGAGCACGGCTCAGCGTTGGCGGACTTGGAACCCCGGCAACCTTATCGGGCGACACAGCGCCCATCACGTACTGCGTAAAGGAAATGTCGTCGGCCTTCCCGGGCGCACCCGGTGGCCGACGACATCAGGCTTTGAGCTGGCGCCCAGAAAGAGAGCTCCACACGCTTGCTGAGATGATCTGACCGGGCGATCCCGAGCGGCAGACCAACCTCAGCTGACGTTGATGTATGCCGCCTTCTGATAGAGATAACCGTCGATCTGGGAGGGCCCGCCCTTCCAGCCATAACCGCTCTGCTTGTACCCGCCGAAGCCTACCGCAGGGTCAAGCATACCGTAACAATTGACCCAGACCGTTCCCGCCTGCAGGCCGTGGACCATCTTGAAGATGGTGTTCACATTCGTTGACCAGACACCGCTGCCCAAGCCGTACTCGGTGGCATTCCCCAGTTCCAGGGCTTCCTCGACCGTGTCAAAGGGGATCACTGCGGCGACAGGCCCAAAAATCTCTTCCCTCGCAATTGTCATCGAGTTTGCGACATCGCCGAAAACGGTCGGCTCGATGAAGAAGCCTTCCGAGAGTTCGCCTCCCAGCCGCTTTCCGCCGGCGACCAATCGGGCCCCCTCTTCGCCGCCCTTGCTCACGTAGCCGAGCACGCGTTCGAGCTGCTTGTGCGAGATCAGCGGACCCAACTTGGTGTCTGGATCCATCGGATCGCCGACCTTTATCGTGCGAGTGTAGGCCCCCATACGCTCCAGGAACTCCTCGTGGACCGCGCGCTGCACAAAAACACGGGTGCCGGCAAAGCAGATTTGACCACTGTTGTTGTAGACGCCGTTGGCCACCCCGGGCACGGCCTTGTCGAGGTCCGCGTCCGCAAAGACGATGTCCGGGGACTTCCCGCCGAGCTCCAGCTGGATGCGCTTCATGTTCACCGCGGAAGCCTTGATGATTTCCCGCCCAGTGGCGGTCGAGCCCGTGAAGGCGACGCGGTCGACGTCGGGGTGAGCAGCTAGCGCAGCACCAGCTTCAAAGCCGTACCCCGTCACCACGTTCACGACCCCTGGGGGGACACCAGCTTCCTGCAACAACTCCGCCGTCCGTAGAATGCTCAATGAGGCATCTTCGGCTGGCTTCAAAACTGTCGTGCATCCGGTCGCCAGAACCGGCCCCAGCACGTACAATTGGCTGTTCAGAGGCCCGTTCCAAGGCACGATGCCGCCGACCACACCGACAGGCGCCTTCAGCACCATGGTCGTCACGGTGCCAGGTAGCGAGTTGGGGATGGTGTCCCCGTGGATCGATCGCGCCTGGCTGGAATAGTAGAGGATGTTCTGGATTGCGCTGTTCTTCGCCGCGCGAAGCCGCGAGAACAGCGGCGCACCCATGTCCATCGATTCCAACATAGTGAGCTCTTCGAAATGCTTTTCGTAGAGCTCTGCAAAGCGGACTAAAACTTGTTGCCTTTGTGCGGGCGTGAAGCGGCTCCAAGGCCCATGAAATGCCTTCCGTGCAGCCGCCACTGCAGCATCGACATCAGCCTCCCGTCCCCTAGCGAGAGTTGCCAGCTTCCGCCCAGTCGACGGGTTGAAGGTATCAATAGATTCCCCACCAACCGGAGCGCGCCAGTTTCCATCGATCCAAAGGAGCTTGTTCGGCTGGTGGAGGAACGATGGGAGCGGATGTTCGACGGGGGCGTTCATGAGGTACCTCCTTCGTCCACTCGTGCTGAAATCGGCGCCGAGATGTCACAGCCGAAGCCGTACGCTCCCCGCGTCGTCCAACCACAAATGAGGGACGGATTGCCTGACAAGCTTGGGCATCACCGGTTCCCCGCAGACGGTCGCTGAAGAAGATGCCCGCCATCCCCTTCATTTCGCTGCGGTCAAAGTGAGACCATCAGGCGGAAGCTACCCTTCTTCAACATCGTGTCCATCGCGATTTCCCGCAGGCGGGAATCACGAAAATCGAAAGAAGATCACGCCATTGACAGCATTTTCAGCGCGGCATTGAACTATGCCTCATCAAAAATAACCAAGCCCGGCGCGGACTGCTTGAAGGCGAAATTTGAACAATCGCGCCACTAGGGAGGCAGATCATGTCGAATAGCCAACCGGCTCGAATTCATGACCGAGGAAATCTCGACGACTTTCGGGGCAACCAGCCTAGAAGTACGTCGGAGGTTGCCGCTTGGATGAAGCAGGAGGCTCCGGTCGAGCCGATTGACCCGAAATTTCCTATCGTCGATCCACACCATCACTTGTTCGGCGGGCCGCATGACCGGCTATATTACCGACGCGAGGATCTGCAAAGCGATCTGAACTGCGGTCATCGTGTGATCGGCACCGTTTACGTCGAAGCCTATGATTCGGGCTGGAGGACATCGGGGCCGGAAGAACAACGTCCCGTCGGTGAGACGGAGATGATCGTCGGCTTGTCCCAGCAGCCTCTGCCAACGGAATTCGGAAGCTGCGATTTTGCGGCGGGCATTGTCTGTCACGCCGATTTGGGCCTCGGCGCTGCCGTGGAAGAGGTGCTTGCGGCACATGTCGAAGCAGGTCGCGGACGGGTGAAGGGCTTGCGCCAACGGACCGCGACAGTCGAGGGCATAGTGGGAAAGTACAGCCCTAGCCTGCGCAAGCCAGAGCTCCTCGCCGACAACCAATTCCGCGAGGGTTTCGCCAAACTTCGCGATTTCGATTTCAGCTTTGATAGCTGGATCTATCACACGCAGTTCGCCGAACTTATCGACCTGGTCGATGCGTTTCCCGATACCCCGGTCGTCGTCGATCACATGGCGGGCCCCATTGGCGTTGCCGAGTTCCGGAGCCGGCACGCGGAGGTCATGGCCGAGTGGGAGCGGGGAATGCAGGCACTGGCAGAGCGCCCGAATGTCTTCATGAAGATCGGGGGGATGGGCATGCCATTGTTCGGCTTCGGCTTTGAGCATTGGCCTAAGCCTCCCGGCTCCGCTGAGCTCGCGGAAGCTTGGCGGATTTATATCGAGACGAGCATCGATGCCTTCGGCACCAACAGGTGCATGTTCGAAAGTAATTTCCCCGTCGATAAGCAGTCGACGAGCTACGCCAGCCTCTGGAACGCGTTCAAATTGGTTTCAAAGGGCTGGTCACAACAGGAGCGCGCCGACGTGTTCTTCGGAACCGCCTGCCGTGTTTATCGGCTGCCTCACCTTCTCAAGCTCGGCGAGGAGCTAGCGAAGGAGACACCGCGCTGATTCTGGCTTCTGAGAATCGCGCCGTGGTCCCCCTAGGCTTTGATAGCACCTTTTGGACGACTATCGCGATTTCATGCAGGCCGTAATCTAAAAAGGCGGATGGACACTCTAGGTGCCCTCCCCGATCCTCCCGCCCCACGCCGCGACCGTCATGGCCGCTCTGCCCTCACGGCCTCGGCGTGGGATCGTTTGCGCGGCGAAAGCCGCCGCAGGTGATTATAAGTCAATCAGTAAGCCGGACCACCGGCAGTCGAGGAAACGCTTATGGAAACGGTCGTGAAAGGGCCAAAGGATTTCTGGACAGGTCTCATTTACGTGATGGTCGGTATCGCCGCGCTCTGGTTCGGCTCCGAGTATCCGATGGGAACGGCAGGTCGCATGGGCCCGGGCTATTTCCCGAAGGTACTGGCGGTAATTCTGCTGCTTTTGGGTATCGCATCCCTCGTTCGATCTTTCCTGGTCGAGGGTCCCCCAGTGTCGGGCCTAGCTTTCACTCCGCTCCTCCTCGTGCTTGGCGCGTGTGCCCTCTTCGGCTTCATCATCCCTCGGCTCGGCTTAGCCGCTGGGCTCGTCGTGCTCTGTGTTATGAGCGCCGCCGCCAGCGATCAGTTCCGCTTCGATCCCAAGATCGCTCTGGGCCTCGTTGGCCTGATCATCGTCTGTGGCCTGGTCTTCGTGAAAGGCCTGGGCGTTCCGATCCCGCTGCTGGGCACTTGGCTTGAGCCAACGCTCGGCCCCATCTTCCCCTGGCTGCGGTGAACGATCATGGAACTTCTCGACAACCTTCTCCTCGGCCTGACCGCGGCCATGACACTGCAGAACCTGTGGTGGTGTCTGGTTGGCTGCTTTCTCGGAACCGCCATTGGTGTGCTGCCCGGGCTTGGGCCGACAGCGACCATCGCAATGCTTCTTCCCGCAACCTTTGGCCTACCACCCCTAGCCGCGCTGATCATGCTCGCCGGCATCTTCTATGGCGCGCAATACGGCGGCTCAACGACGGCAATTCTCGTCAATCTACCTGGTGAGACGTCCTCGGTTGTCACAGCCCTGGACGGTTACCAGATGGCTCGCCAAGGCAAAGCCGGCCGAGCTCTGGCGATTGCCGCGATCGCCTCGCTTTTCGCTGGGACGGTCTGCACGCTCATGATCGCCCTCTTTGCTCCCCCGCTCGCCGAATTGGCGCTGCGCTTCGGTCCTGCTGAGTACTTTTCGCTTATGGTGTTGGGCTTGGTAGCTTCGATCGTTCTTGCGAACGGCTCGATCCTCCACGCGCTCGGCATGATCGTTTTTGGTCTGCTGCTGGGTCTGGTCGGCACCGACGTCAACTCTGGAGCACAGCGGTACTCCTTTGACATGCCGGAGCTTAGCGACGGGATCAATTTCGTCATCGTGGCCATGGGCGTGTTTGGAATTGGCGAGATCATCGCCAACCTCGAACATCAAGGCTCTCGTGAGACATTGGCCGCCAAAGTCACAGGCCTATTTCCAACCCGTGAGGACTTCCGACGCATGATCGCCCCGACCCTGCGCGGAACTGCGCTGGGGTCATTCCTGGGCATCCTTCCGGGCGGTGGCGCGACCCTAGCCTCTTTCGGAGCCTACGCGCTCGAAAAGAAGGTTTCCAAGAACAGGCACGAGTTCGGCAAAGGCGCAGTGGAAGGCGTTGCAGCACCGGAGAGTGCCAACAACGCCGGCGCTCAGATGTCATTTATCCCGATGCTCACACTGGGCATTCCGTCGAACCCGGTCATGGCGCTGATGATCGGCGCGATGATCATCCAGGGCATCCAACCGGGCCCCAGCGTCATCACTGAGCAGCCCACGCTTTTCTGGGGCCTCATCGCCTCGATGTGGGTCGGCAACCTGATGCTCCTGATCCTCAACCTCCCGCTCATCGGGATTTGGGTGAAGATGATCTCGGTGCCCTATCATCTGCTCTTCCCAATGATCCTGGTTTTCTGTGTGATCGGTGTGTTCTCCCTGTCGAACTCGACATTCGATATCTACCTGATGGTCGTGTTCGGCGCGCTCGGCTACATATTCAAGAAGCTCGACGCTGAACCCGCGCCTATGCTGCTCGGGTACATCCTCGGGCCCATGATGGAGGAGTACCTGCGTCGCGCGCTGCTCATCGCCAAGGGTGATCCGACAGTGCTGGTCACGCGTCCCATCAGCGCGACGATGCTCGTGATCGCTGCGCTCCTGCTCGCGCTGGTCTTCCTGCCGTCTTTCAGCAGCACCCGCGAGGAAGCATTCAAAGAAAGTTGATCTGCCGGACGTCGCGCGATCTGCTCTGAATCGAAAAACGGGCGCGCTCAACTTGGTTGGGCGCGCCCTTTCTTTGGGAATCATTACGAGTGCGACTACAAGCGCAAGCGGTTGCCGCGTGAGCGGCGGGGCTCGGTCCCGCTGGCGGTCGGGCCGCGATTGGCGGCGATTGATGGCTGTGCCCGCGCTTGAAACCTATTTCGAGTCAAACCAGGCCGGATCATAATTGTCGGTTCGCGCAAGCGCTTGCGGATCGCAGAATGCCGGTTGTTCGTGCAGAGCGACCAACTCGATCCCCCCTACGGAAATTTTGGGATAGAACGCGCGAACCTTTGGATCGTGACCCGGAATGAGCCGATCTATACCCCCTGCCAGGTGCTCCAAACGACGGTAGGACTCAATCGTCTTGGCGCTATCGAGCGTTATGATGCAGGGCCGGTGATCCAGAACGTTGGCGTAGAAGTGCGAGGCATCAGAGGCGAGGACGACCCACCCTCGATTTGTCATAACTCTCACAGCCTGGACGGCCGCACTATGCCCGGGGAAGGCATGTAAAGTGATACCGGGAAATAGCTCCGCATCACCGTCATGGAAGACCACGCGGTCGGCATAGGTATGCCGGACTAAGGTGACCACATCCTCGACGTCGAATGGTCCGCGATGATGGGCGTCGCACATGCATCTTCCAGTAGCAAATGCCACCTCAGCGTCCTGGATGTGGAACCGCGCGTTCGGAAACCGACCGATGTTACCGGCATGGTCATAATGCAAATGCGTAATAATGATGTCCTTGATCTCGTTCAGATCAATTCCGATGCGGCTCAAACCGTCGAGTGGGTCGAAGGCCAAAGGGCGCGACCTTTCGCGACCGGCTCGCGGGCTAATTCCGGTGTCAACTAAAATGGTTCGAGACCTGCTTCTAATTATCCATAAATTATAATCCATCGACATGGCGCTATCGTGGATGTCTCTGAACATAAAAAGGTCATTCGAGGTACGCTTTACCTTACAAAAACACATGGCGAAGACCTGATAAACATCCTCCTCGCCAGGAATCTCGTCAAAAGCATTCCCCATCGTCTTTTATCTCCTCCTTGAGTGTCATTAAACGAGCTATTTTGCGTCTTTTTCTTAAGAAAATATCAGAAAATGAGGCTACACAAATTTCGTAAAGCTATATTATTAAATAAAGGAACATTAATCACCGGAAAATATAACGTAAATTACGGTATTTACGATCGCGTTAAACGCTTTGCGCTGCGAATGAGCCTTCATAGTTCGGCACCATCTCCCTGCGTTGAAGGCAGAGCGCATTTATTTCTTTTTGTGATTTTTCGTCAGTATCACGGACACGGCCGAGGGCCGCTTAAACTACCGCCAATCTGACCTATCTCGACAGGAACAGCTCGTCTAATTGCGATTCACGCAAGCGGTAATCGGGAATCCCGAACAGCCTGGCGCATCGCTCCCGATTATAAATGCACCGTCGGACGTCAGCCGGCGCTCTGACGACGCACGTCAGGGCGCCCGGGGCCAGGCGATTTACCGGGTCGCCTTTGCAGCCACCGCGATTGAAAGCCTCTCTGATCGAAGTAGGCAAAAAAGGGGACATGACTTTGGAGAAAGGCCCTCAAGGCGTATCCGGAGAACCTGTTGTCGAGACATCCCTTGGTCGGATCCGGGGCGCGCTCGTAAATGGTGTGCAGATCTACAGGGGAATCCCCTATGCGGCTTCAACGGAGGGGAAGAACCGGTTTCTGCCGCCACAGCCTGCTCCTCCATGGGCAGGCGTTCGAGATACGCTTGATAATGGGTGCGCATCGCCACAAGAGCCGCGGCCTGCCAGCCGCCTACTAGATTGGTACGGCGCCTTCGAGACGATGAGCGAGGATTGTTTGAAGCTCAACGTATTCGCCCCCGCGCCTCGCAAGGACAAATTGCTGCCCGTTATGGTCTGGCTGCATGGAGGTGGGTGGTCGGTATTTGCTGGAACGTCCCCAGGCCTGAATGGGAGCGCTTTGGCCCAACGCGGCGAAGTCATGGTGGTCACGATCAATCACCGGCTAAGCCTGTTTGGCCACCTAAGGATCACCGACGGGGACGAGCGATTTGCCTACTCGGCGAATGCCGGGGTCCTCGATCTTATTGCAGCCCTCGAATGGGTTCGTGAGAATGCGGCGGCGTTCGGCGGGGACCGCGACAACGTAACGATCTTCGGGCAATCAGGAGGCGGCGGCAAAGTCAGCGCGCTTATGGCTGCTCCACGAGCTCAGGGCCTCTTTCACAAGGCGATCGCCCAGAGTTGCAGCGGCAGCCTGAAGCTAGCTGAAACGAGCGAGGCAGATGAACTTGCCCATGGCCTCGCGGCGCAACTCGGGGTGGCTCGACTTAGCGGTGAAGCTCTGCAGGCAGTCCCGATGGAGCACTTCATCAAAGCGCTCGCGGACGCGCCTCGTCGCTATCGGCCGACTCTAGATGGCTTGGTCTTTCAGCGTCACCCGTTCGATCCGGACGCTCCCGCCATCTCCGCCAATATTCCCTTTATGGCCGGATGCACATCAACGGAAACCCGCTTGGTACTTGCATCGAACCGGGCGAATTTTTTCCTGGATTTCGGCGAGGCACGCCGGCGAACAAGTAGATTCTTGCGAACCGACATGCACGAAACCAAAAGGATTTTTGACTCTTACCAGACGCGAGATCCTAAGGCCTCGCCGAGTGATCTGCTTGCTTCCATCACTTCAGACTATGCCTACGTGCGCGGGACGCTGCGTGAGGCCGCGCTACAAGCTGTGAACGGCCAAGCGCCAGTCTACACCTACATGTTTGACTGGCGCACTCCTGTTTGGGATGGCTTGCTGAAATCTCCTCATTGCGCCGAAGTACCGTTCATCTTTGGAACGGCAGAGGTCGCGCGGGAGCTCCTTGGACATGGGCCGTCCATTCCAGGCATGACCGAGATGATGATTGAAACTTGGTCGAGTTTTGCGCGCCATGGTGATCCGAACAATTCTCTGATCCCGTATTGGCCCCGCTACGACGACGCCAGTCGCATGACGATGATGCTGAATGAGGTCAGCCATGTGGAAACTGATCCAGGTAGCTGCGCCCGATCGTCCCTGAATCCCCTACCCTTCTTCGAATACAGCATGCCTCAGAACTACAACCGAGCTTGAGTTTGTTGGGGCGGAATTCGATTTCGCCTTCGACGCTTAACCGGCTTCCGGCGCTTCCCGCCGAAGAACGGGGCTGCACCAAAATGACGTCTCTGCGCGGACAACCGCCTAGCGGACGCAACCCGTTGCCTCTTAGCCCGGCCTGTCGCTATCGAGCGGCTGAATGATCCTCGCAAATCCGGAGTCAAACTCCATGATTGCAAGGATAATTCGTCCCGGAATGGCTGGCGAGATCTCGCGCTCCTCGACGAAGCCTCGCCATCGCGCTGATCGGCCCGCGAATAGGTCGGCATTGACCGACGCCCCGCCCTCACCTGGCATAAGCGCGAGCAACAGGCTTCCACCGCTGTCTCGGCCGTTCGTACTCAATCCTGTTCTTGAAATGCCACCTCGCGCCCCTTTCTGAAGACCGGCAGCAAAACCAGCATCAGGATCGCGGTTGCAGCAATTAAAAGAGCAAGACTAATGGGCTTCCTGACGAATATCGTAGGGTCGCCATACGAAATTTGCAGCGCACGCTTAAAGTTTTGTTCGAGAATAGGCGAAAGCACAAAAGCCAGTAAAAGCGGTGCCGGCTCGCATTTCCATTTAATGAACAGGTAGCTCACCAGCCCGAAAATCACGAGAAAGATGACATCAAAGCCAACATTGTTGATCGTGTACGCTCCAATGCACATGAATGCAAGGATCAGCGGGTAAAACAGCCGATAGGGAATCTTCAGTAGCTGAACCCAAATACCGACCAGCGGGAGATTGATGATCAGCAGCATGACGTTGCCGACCAACATTGATGCGATCAGGCCCCAGAACAAGTCCGGCTTTTCAGTCATAACCTGGGGACCCGGCATAATTCCATGTATCATCATCGCGCCCGCCATCAGCGCGATGATTGCGTTGGACGGAATACCCAGCGTCAGAAGCGGAATGAACGACGTCTGAGCGCCTGCGTTGTTCGCACTCTCAGGAGCTGCGACGCCCTCAACTGCACCACGACCAAACCGCGAGGGATCGTCGGCCAACCTCTTTTCGAGCGCGTATGCAGCGAATGATGAGAGCATTGCCCCGCCGCCCGGCAATAGGCCAAGGAGTGAACCGAGACCAGTTGCACGAAGCACAACCGGCCAGCAGCGGCGAAAATCGTCGCGGGAGGGCCAGAGGTGGGTGATGCGGTCTTTGACGGAAATCTGCCGTTCCTTGTCTTCGAGATTCGTGATGATCTCGCCAACGCCAAAGAGCCCCATCGCTATCGGCACGATCCCAATCCCGTCCGCCAACTCAGGAATTCCGAGCGTCATCCGGAACGCACCAGAGGCTACGTCGATCCCCACCGTCCCCAGCAGAAGTCCGAGGACGAGCATTGCCAGGGCTTTCAGGACGGATCCGTGAGCCAGCACGATTGCCGCGATCAGGCCCAGAATCATAAGCGAGAAATATTCGGCAGGTCCGAATAGGAGAGCGACCTGAGCGAGGGGCGGAGCAAAAAGAGCAATCACCAGTGTGGCGGCGATTCCAGCAAATACCGACCCCAGCGCTGCCACCGCCAATGCCGGCCCGGCCCGGCCCTGACGCGCCATCTCGTGACCATCGAGACACGTGATGGCCGACGACATTTCACCGGGCATCTTCACCAAAATCGAAGTCGTCGATCCCCCGAACTGGGCACCGTAGTACATCCCCGCCAGCATAATCAGCGCGGAAACCGGCGTCAGGTAAAAGCTGATCGGCAAGAGCATCGCGATCGCATTCAGAGGCCCGATACCGGGTAAGACCCCAATCATTGTGCCAAGCAGGCAGCCAATCGCGCCGTACAGAAGATTATCGAATTGCAACGCGATGCCGAGGCCATGCATCAGGCCTGATAGACTAGCGAGAAGGTCCATCAGTTGCCTCCCCAGATCGGTGGCCAAACAAGCATCGTCTGCCCAAGGCCATGCACAAAAACCAGAACCGAAAATACAACTGTGCCCAAAGCCAGAGCCAAGGCTTCCGTGATTTTCGTGTCGCGGTTCGCGGCACAGCCAATGAGCACAAGGCCAGTCAAAGCCACGACGAGACCAAGCCGCTCGATCGTCAGTGCAAAGAACGCTATTGAGGCCAAGATCAGCGCAAGCGGGCGCAGCTGCCAAGGTGCCTCTTTCTCGCCGGGGCTCAAGAACCCCTGCAGCGCGACCGCAAGGCCGAGGCCGATCAAAATAACTGCCAGTAGTTTTGGAATGTATCCTGGGCCCAGCCCTACCGCCGCAGAACTCGAAAGATTCCAAACCAACCACAAGGCAACAATCGCGGTCAAAATTATGAATGCGCCCAGTAGCACGTCGCCGATATTTCTGATCCGAAGCACGACCTAGCCCCTTATTTGTATTGGTATTTTTGCGACAATAAGGCTCAGGGACTCGGGCCTAAGCCTTTCATAACTGCCCGAATTGAAGTTGCCGGACGACCTCTGGCATCACACACAGCCGACGTCATTGATCAACAATCGGCTGGCGAGGAGAGACCCCGCCAACCTTCGATCGGAATCTGAAAAGCGGCTGCGCCGCAACGCAGCAATTACTGAACGGCGATTTTCTCGCGCTCGACAAGCGCCTTCCAGTTCTTGTTTTCGACCAGCGAATGCTGCTTAAAGGCCTCACCAATCAGAGGGTCCGGCACGGGCGTGTTCTTTGTCGCGGCCACAAACTTCGCAATCGCCTCCGGATCCTTGTAAACGGCGGCGAGTTCTTCGGTCAGCTTATCGCCAATTGCTTTAGGCAACTTGGGCGGTGCTACAAAGCCCCACCAAAGATTCCACGTTGCTCCCTCCAGTCCCGCTTCTTTCAATGTCGGCACGTTCGGAAAGGCTGGATGGCGCTCGGCCCCGTTTGCCGCGAGCACCTTGAGAGAGTCCGGGAACGGCAATCCCGACTGGGTCATTTCGACATTGCCCGCAAGCATGTCTTGGAAAATCGGCGCGGAACCCGTGTAGGGAATATGCGTGCCTTTCGCCCCAGCAGTACTTTCGAGCATGGCGATGCCCAGATGCACAACCGCCCCCACGCCTGTGCTGCCATAACGCAGCTTACCCGGATTGGCCTTCATGAAGGCCACCATGTCCTGGATCGTTGTGAAGGGAGAACCCGGATTCACGACCGTCAACGTCGAAATATTGAACGGCCGGATCAGGTAGGTAAATTGATCGTACTTGTAAGGGAGGTTTTCGCGCACCGCCGGAACAAGCGGAAAGTCGGATGACGTGAACAGAAGGGTGTAGCCGTCCGGAGCCGCCTTTGAGACGTAATCAACTGCGATCACCGTCGAGGCCCCTGGCCTGTTTTCGACGACAACCGCCTGCCCGAGCCGACGCTGGAGAAACTCGGCCGTGATCCGAGCCATCACATCCGTACCGGCCCCAGGATTGGCAGCGACAACGATTTTGATTGGCTGCTTTTTCGGAAATTCCTGCGCCATACCTGAAGACACGGTGATCAACAGCGCACCGACGAACGTTAGCAGCTTGAGCATTTTTACCCTCCCAGGTTGCCTTTTCCCTTAATTTTATTGCCAGAAACGCTACTGACCGCGCCATTTCTGTCCATTTCGTTTTTCGGCAAGCGGTGATCATCAAATCGGATCATCGTCTCTACGGCACCCCCTGACGCCGCGCAGGACTGGCTCAGCACTTCAATCAAGCCGAGCAAGTTGGGGGCTGGCACTCCAACGGTTCACATGAAACCTGCCGCGCCAACCGGGCTGGGTCGCCTCTTCCTCGATCTTTTTTGAGCGACGAACCTGCTGTCTCGGTCCGCGGCCTCTCGGGCGGCAACGGGCAGTTATCCGAAAATTGCGATGCCCGTTTGCGGATAATCGAATTGGACAACGCCCCACGCGCAATCGACCGTAATTCCCCTAGGAGCCGGCCTTGGCTCCCAAAAATATGCTCTGACCGAAGCTAACGAGCCTGGACGAGCAAATGATCTGGGCACCTGCACGCGGGCGGGCGCACTCGGACTGCCGGAGGGAATCATGGACAACTGTCGTACTCGGGCTAACGCCGCCCCCCCGCACGCCGGCTTGTTCACCTTGAACCGTAAGCAGGTCCTCGCCGGTATAAGCGCCACTTTGTTCAGCCCGGCCGTTTGGGCACAGAGCAGCTCGCGGGAGTTCACGGTACCGATTCCGTCAACGAGCTTCGCGACCGCTTCGCTCCGTGCGGCGGTCGACATGGGTTGCTTCAGGAAGAAAGGCCTCACGCTCAGTCTCCCGATTATGGAGAGCGGCAGCAATATCACCGCGGCGCTCCTCTCCGGGTCAGTGCAGTTGGTTCTCGGCGGCCCCGGCGAATTGGTTGCCGCCCAAGGACGGGGGCAACCCGTCGTCCTCCTGACAAACTGCTATTGGGGCCAATCGGGCACCTTGATTATGTCCAAGGAGCTAATCGAGAAAAGCGGGATCGCTAGGTCCGCGCCACTTCGCGATCGCTTGCAGGTCCTGAAAGGCGTTCCAATCGCCAGCGTGAGCGCAACGTCGGCGCTGACTGCCTCCTTCAGGGGGGCCGCCGAGACGGTCGGAATCAAGCCGTCCTTCGTCTATATGGGTCAGCCTGCGATGGTCGCAGCACTCGAATCCGGCGCGGTGAAGGGATACATCGCAAGCGCGCCCGTCTGGGGAACTTCGGTCACCCGCGGCGTGGGTGTCGACTGGGTAAGCGCGCCTCGAGGCGAACTTCCGGATGACAACGTGCCCAGAGGCGCGACTGGCCTCAACGTCCTGCGCCCCTTTGCTGACGCCAATCCGGAGCTAATGGCGCGAATTCTCGACGCCTACAAAGACTTCTCGGATTCGCTCCAGAGCTCGCCGAAGGAAGTTCGCGCGTCGCTTGCGCGACTATATCCGACCGTCGAGGCGGACGCGATGGATCTGCTCTTCGAAGCGGAAAAGGGCGCTTGGCGTTATCGCGACGTCACAACCGATGACATGAAGCACGAGATCGCATTTGTGAAGGCATCCGGCGCGCCGATCCCTGGGTTGGACAAAATTGACCCGCAAGCGACCTTCTACGCCCGACCCAAGTCATAAGCATTCTGGTTGCGTATTCCGATGAAGCCGGCCATTGATTCCGAAACGAAGCCGGCCACCTGTT
>NZ_JBMDKB010000048.1:0-17837 GCF_057809495.1 Allobosea sp. FG18 | reverse complement strand
AAGGGGGTCAATTCCTGATGTCGGCAAAGGGGTCAATTCCTCGTGTCGCTTGACAGCGAACAAGGATCTTCTTCCCGACCGTATACGTACGCCGCACGTTCGGGGAAGCCTCCGCCATAAATACATCACGTCGACGAATTACTGGCTATCCACCAATCCGTTCGCCGGGACCTTGATCAAGCGTCCGTCCCTGCTGATCCTGCGAGTCCCAGTTTGCTCGACATGTCTCAACTTGGAGGCGATGGCGCGTGATGCTCTCGAAAAATCGGATCAATCGATGAAAAGCTCAGCTCTCTGCGTCATCCCGGTGATCCATCACGTCGAAACCGGTCTCAGCCTTGAGCAAGCGGGACTGGCGTTCGAACTCGGCGCCGATGGCGTCTTTCTGATCTCGCACCACGATGACGACGCGAGTTTGATCCCCCTGGCCAAGCAAATCCGCCACGATCGGCCGACGGCCTGGCTCGGGATCAATTTCCTCTCGATGGGCCTCCCGGCTGCCTTCAGGCTCGTGATCGACAGTGACGTTCGGATCGATGGCCTTTGGTCCGACCGTCCTGGGGTGAGCTCCCAGGGTTATGAAACCGAAGCGCTTCACCTGGCTACCTACCGAGCGTTGCTCGATGACGCCGGCCGGCCGGCTCCCACCATTTTTGCATCGGTTGCCTTCAAATATCAGCCGCTCGAACACGATCCTGGACTTGCGGCTGCGAAGGCGCTGGAACTCGGCTTCGTCCCCACGACCAGCGGCTCCGGCACCGGATCTGCCCCCTCGCTTTCCAAGATCGAGGACATTCGGCGAGCGATCGGCCCTGAAGCGCCGTTGGCCTGTGCCAGCGGGATGACTCTCGAAAATATCGCTACCTTTGCCCCGCTGCTCTCCCATGCGCTCGTGGCGACCGGCGTCTCCCGTGACGAGCATCACTTCGATGCGCAGCGCCTCGAAGCGTTCATTCACATGGCGCGAGCCGCGAGCGGGCGACAGGCCTCTCTCACCGAAGCCGTGTGACGGACGCTGACGTCCGGTGGGGATGCAAAGCATTCCGGCTTTCACGCCGGCCGAGTAGGCTTCGGCCGTAAGCGCGATCGCTCGGAGTGCGGAGGGAAGGGCTTGAAACCATCCGAGATCATCGACTGGGCGCTCACCCATGGCTTCCGCGCGACCGGCACCAACGCGTTCTCGTGCCGGTACGAGGAGCTGGATTATCAAATCCTGATCCAGCGTGACGCCTATGTCCTGAACCGCAAGCTGCCTGGTGGCGCCATCCAGACCCGCTCCAAGGCGGGCTTCGACGGCCTCCACATCGACGAATTCGGCATGCTCCAAGGCGGCGGCCTGGCCGAATCCTTCGTTCGCAAGCACTGGCGGGACAGCCTGCCGATGCCGGCTTGGATCACCCCCGAGTACCGGGATCACGCAATCAACGTGCTGATCCCGGACTGGGAGACCCGAATCTCTCGCTTCTCGCCGGCACCCTGAAGCCCCGCTAGAGCAGGACGGGCATCACCAAAGCGGACATCGAGCGACATCAAGGAGCCCGTCACGACGCTGATCTGTTCTCTGACCGGGCTCGGCTTTCGGCCTACCTGAGAAGGCTGACTGGTTCAGCGCCCGCGGCATACGAGGTGAAGGCGCTGCATCCGTTGTTGTACCCGGAGGCGAGCCCTGAGGATGAACCGAGCGGAGCGCCGAGAGCTGCTCTTTTCCACGAGACACAAGGCGGCACAGAACGAGTTTATAAGAGCCGCCAGTTCAACAAACGGCTGGTCGAAGAGGGCGTCCGCATCATCCTCGATCAGGGTCGACCGATGATCACGAGCGTGGGGCAGCCTGTCAGGCTCGATCGCAGGGCCCGCGCTCCCGCTTCTCGCCGGCACCGGAAGCCCCGCTAGAGCAAGGAGGGCATCCCCAGCGCTGACCTCACCGACGCCAGCGTTTGCGCTGCGACCGAGCGGGCGCGGACCGTCCCTGCGGCCAGGATCGCCATGGCCTCGGCCCGCTCGACGCCGCGCCTGCGCTCCCTCATCGGCGACAGTAGCCCTTCCAGGACATCGACCAGCCGACGCTTGATCGCGCTGTCACCGAGGCCGCCGGCGCGGTAGTGCTCCTTGAGCTCGGCGACTGCCGCGACGTCTGGGTCGAAGGCGTCGAGATAGCTGAAGACGACGTTGCCTTCGACGCGCCCCGGATCGCTGACCCTCAAATGACAGGGGTCCGTGAACATCATCCGAACCTTCTCTCGAACGACGTCGGGCTCGTCCGCAATTTGGATGGCATTCCCCAGGGACTTACTGGCTTTTCCGAGTCCGTCTGTGCCGGGCAGGCGAGGGACCGCAGAGAGCACCGCTTCAGGGCGAGGGAGGATCTCGCTCCGTGCGAACCTGTTCACGCGGATCGCGATTTCCTGCGCGAGCTCAATCATCGGGAGCTGGTCATCTCCCACCGGCACCTTCGTTGCGCGAAACGCCGTGATGTCGGCCGACTGTGATATGGGATAGCAGAGAAAGCCCGCGGGGATATCGCGTTGAAACCGGCGCTGGCGGATCTCTTCCTTGACCGTCGGATTGCGCTCCAGCCGCGAGATGGTGACCAGGTTGAGGTAGAGCACCGTCAGCTCGCTCAACTCCGGGACGGCCGATTGCAGGAAGATCGTCGACTTGGCCGGATCGAGACCGGCAGCGATGTAATCTGCGACGACCTCGGGCACCGCGTCGGCGACCTTTGTCGGGTTTCCTGCATTGTCGGTCATCGCCTGCAGATCCGCGACAAGCACGAACTGGTCGCAGGTCTCCTGGAGGCGGACGCGCTCTGCCAGCGATCCTGCCAGGTGCCCGAGATGCAAACCGCCTGTGGGGCGATCCCCCGTCAGTGCCACCGGGCGCGGCACGATCGCTTTTCCGATTTCCGTCGACATCATTCGCTCCTGTTTGTGGAGAGCGCGCCCGACGGGAGAGGCAATAAACAAAGGGGCCAAACTCCTGCCGGAGCGGCCCCTTGGACAATCTCGTTTGCAAACGAATTTCCTCAGCCCGCCCAGATCAGACGAGCGGCCACCACTGGCAGGAAGGAGTCGTGAACGAGTTCATGAAGTTCTTGTGCGCCGAGCAGGCCTGCCGGTCAAGGGTGCTCTCAGCAAACTCGACGACGCTTCAGGCCGCGTTCCAGCACGAACGACAGGACGAGATCGGCGCCAAGCGACGTGGCGCCGGCGATCTCCGAGATAGCCTTCCCACCTTCAAATAGGCGGGTGATCTGCCTGGCTTGCTCGCTGGTGATAGCGTCGCCCGGGTCTTCAAGCTCGGCCACGTCGTCCTGATCTTCGCCGGCGAGGAAGTCTCTCGCACGCTTGATCCGGCTCTTCACCGTCCCCATCGGGATATCGAACCTCGTCGCGAGGTCCTCGTATGATTCCCCATCGATGACCGAGATCATGATCTGCCTGACCTGAGGTGGCAGAAGCCGTAGGCGAGCCATCATCTCTCGCAGCTCGACGGAGTGGAGCTGCGCCGCGGGAAAGGGGAGCACGCTCGCCAGCTGACCATCGATATCCTGAACCTCGCGCTTGGACTTGCGATAGCCCGAGCGAACCGTGTTGATCATGATGGTCTGCAGCCAGGCCTGCAGGCGGGTGCCGGGCGTGAAGCTGTGATGGTTCTTGAGCGCCTTCAGAATGACAGTCTGCACGAGGTCCTCGGCGGCGTCCCGACCACGGACATAGCCCAACGCCGAGCGAAGCAGCGCCGTCCGCGCCGCTACGACCTCGCGATCGAAGAGAGGATCGCGTGCGCTGGTGTCGCCGGCAAAGGCGGGGCTCATGCCGCCTCCGCCATGAGAGCGCGATCAAGGACCTGGTAGAGCGAACGGGTGACGACCGCCTGCGTCGAAAGCTTCGAGCGCCGGCCTTCGATCAGAGCGTTGTCCAGAAGCGCCCCGAAATCGTAACCGCGCAGCACCTTCAGCACCCGGTCCGGCTTGCTGGCGAACCCCGGCTCGCTGTCGAAGACCGAGCACAGCCCTTTCACCAGGGAAGTCCGGACGAGGCCGACATTCTCGCCAGTCTTCGTGATGCACTGAAGCGCCAGCACGAGGACGGAGCGGTCGACCTCGCGGCGGAGCTTTTCGAGAGTGCCGACCGCTAAGGTTTCGCCGGCGACCATCTTTTCGCCGGGCACCGGATAACGGCAGATGGTGACGCCTCCCTCGGCGCAGAGCTCGACCAAGGCCAGGGCGTCGCTTTCTCCCGCTGCGACGCGAGCCGCGTGAATCTGCAGCGGTGTCAACTTGGTCACCAGGCCATTGATAGCTGCGAAGGCTCCAGCTTGCGCTCGCTCGTCGGCAACAATCACCATGCACGGCACTTTCTTGATGCCGCGGAGAGCAGCTCCGGTGACACGGTGCTGGCCATCGATAATCGCCCAGAGATCGGCCTCCTCGCCAGCGGCGTGACTGACAAGAACGGTGCCGAAGCGCTGCCAGCTGAAATTATTGGCGATGCGAACGACGTTCTTGGCGCCCTGCCGGGAGATGTCGCGCTGATAGCGGGGATCGACCACGAGCTTGCTGATATCGATCCACATCAGCTTCGGTTCGACCCCAAACTCCGGCACCAGGTCGGCCTGGATCAACGGAGCGAACGGGGTGATATCGATCGGGCGGTAGGCGACGGTCATGCTTCAGTCCTCCGGCAGGCGATCTCGAATCTGTCCACGATCGACGATTTGCAGCTCTGTCGAATCAAAGCGCTGTGGATGAAAGGCACCATCGGGCACATGCGGCGCGGCCCGTCGGTGCAAGGAATGCGTGGATGGACCTTCCATCAATCCTTGGATGAAGGAGCGGTTAGAGAGATGATCTGCGCAACACCCGCTTCAGGATTCCCATGCTCAGCTCCCTCATCGACCGTCTTCCGGCCGCCTCGGCCCGCAAGCTCAACATGCTCATGCTGCGCCGGGGCGGGCCCGTCACGCCACGGACCGGGCACATCAACCACATCCTGCCGAGGCTGATCCCCAACCGCATCGGCCTCGCCGCCGGGTTCGATCCATCCGCGCAGGCGCCGGCAGCGTGGCAGCGCCTCGGTTTCGGATTTGCCGAGCTCGGCTCGGTTACCGTCAACCCGAAGAATGCGGGGAAGGTCGGCCAGGAATGGCGCGTCGGCGAGCGCGGGCTCATCCATTCCGGCGAGTTCGGCAATCCTGGCCTGACGGTCTTCTCCGAGAACCTGAAGGCTTTCCGCGACAGCGATGGCGGAAGCGACTTTTGCGTCGGCGCGAACATCCTCTCGCCAGACGGACGTGGTAACGAGATACGCATGCTGGGCCAGGCGCTGGTCGACCTCGTCGATTACTTCGCCATCAATGCCTCTTGCCCGAACACCACGATGATTCAGACCGCGCTGTCGGGGCCCATCCGCGAGATCAAAGCGCTCGCGGGCCCGGCCGGTGGAAAGCCGATCCTGGTGAAGATCGAGCCGACCGTGCGACTGGACGTGCTCGAAGCTATGGTCGAAGGCTTCCTCCTGGCCGGCGCCACAGGCTTCGTTGCCGGCAGCAGCCTCTCCTCCCACAGTCGCGACCTGCTCCCGGGCGTCACCCTGCCTTGGCCGGAGCGCCGTGGGCCACACCCGGTCAAGTTCGGCGCCTTCTCGGGGCCCGAGCTCCGCGACGTTAATCTCGCGATGGTCGCGACGCTCCGCCGGCTGGCGCCAGACGCGATCATCATCGCAAGCGGCGGTATCCATGAGAAATCGGACCTGGAGGACTATCTCGGCGCCGGTGCCGATCTCTTCCAGATCCACACCGCGCTCGCCCGCAGCGGTCCGCAAGCGGTCGCGCGGCTCATCCAAGCGGACGGCGAGATCGGATCTCGCGAAACCGCTCTTCAGGCGGCGGAATAGCCATGCCCAATCGGGTCCTCGTCGGATCGCATTGGCATGTCATCAATGCCGAGTACCTCGCCGGCGCCCGTGCTGCCCGGCTGTCGCTGCCTCGCAGCCGCGGCGCGAGCGAGGCCTTCAGCTACGGCTATGAGAACGAGAATTCCGGGCAGCACTGCCGCTTCGGCATCGACCTTCTCACCGCCCCTGACCTCGGGACGTCCTTCGACATCGATCACGCAGGCAACAGCGTGCCCTATATCGATCGCCTTCTCGCAGCCACTGGCGCAGCCGCCGTCGCTGATCAGATCTTCCCCAAGATGAGCGACGGACACCCTCTCTTCTCGACGCCGGCCGACATGAAACGGCGGTTTCTGGAGCACGGGATCCTGCTCTCGACACATGCGTGCTCGCACCTCGCAAGGCAGGTGATCTTCGACTTCAACGCGGCGGGGTGCGCCCTCGAACCCGAGGAAGAGATCATCGCTGAAGGTCTCACCGAGGCACGACGAGACCTGCTGCTGGCTGTCGGCGACGTCGCGAACGATTACGATGGCTCGCCCCAGTCTCGCTTCGTATCTTATCGGGCTCGCCGCGGCCGCAGCTGGGCAGCAGCGACGGCGCAAAGAATGGCGCGTGACGGCCAGGGCTTCCTGGTGGGCATCACTGGCAACGGCTACATCAAGCTCACCCGCAAGGGCTGGACCGTCTACCGGCGCCTCAAGGAGGCGCGCCAGCAGCTCGCGCCTGCTCCAGCGATGGGTGGCTAGCATGGAAGCCATCGCTGGCCTCCTGGTCGCCTCTATCGCCGTCGCTGCGTGCCTGGCCCTTGAACGCTTCGGCAGCTCCCTTGTCATCACCAAGGGCACGCGCATCCGCCCCCGACTGTATGCCCTCGCACTCGGACTCGTGGTCGGGCTCCTGTTCGCAATCGTCGTTGGCTGAACCAACTTTTCGGAGATCCACCATGAACACACAGGCTTCCGACGCCCCGCGCCTCGCCGCCGGCAGCGCAGACGATATCCGCGCGCTCGGTTGGGCCGTCGCGGTCCACAACGACTATCGACTTGGCGGCGTCGCGCACACGTTCTGGCTCTTTACCAAGGGCGAGACTGCCATCAAGGGCGAAGGAAAGACTGACGCCGAGGCTCTCAATCAGGTCCGCGCTGCGATCGCGGCCCGAACAGTCGCGGTGTGACCCCTGCTCCTGCCGCCACCTGACACGCTCGCGGCCTGCATGGCCCTGGAGTAATCTGAAGCGCGGAATCGAGCGCCGGGCGGATCATGGGCATAAACATCACGCCAGAGATGGAAGAGCATTTGCGAGGCGCCTCCGACGCGGCCTCAGCGGTCTCCGGCTTGCTCTTCCACGGGACCTGCGAGACCTTCGATCTCATCGATGGCGGCGGCTACGATGGTATGGTCTGGACGACCAATTCGCCGGCGATCGCGCAGACCTACATCCCTCTGAGCGGCATCGAAGCCATGGTTTCTGCGCCGGACCGCTTCGGTTTGGATCAAGGCATCCGACCCGACAAGAGTGGGTTTTGGCCGGCCTTCGCTATGCAGGAATGCGGCCTGGAGTTCGGCGATATCGAATGGTCCCCGCACGGACAAGCGATGTCATGGGCTTTCAAAAAGCACGTCACCTATCGCGAGGCGGTGGCAGCCTTGGAGTCCCTCGGTTACGATCTCTCGGCCGGCCCTATCTGGGTGAGCCAGCAGATCGTCGATGGCCGCACGCTGACGATGCCGGCTGACTGGCGCATGCCGGGCCGGCTTCTTTTTTGCAGGATGGATCCGACCTGGCGGTGGCTCGACATCAGCCGCGGTGACAGCGACCTGACGGATCTGCAGTACCACGCTCACGAGATCTTCGCGCGCGCTGCCGCAGAGGGCTATGACGGGGTGATCATCGACGATTTCGCCCAGCACCGCGTCCACGGCAATGTAGGGCACCGCTCCTGGGGGCTGCTTCCGAGAGCGGCGCAGGCCGTCACCTGGTCGGAGATTCCGGCCTCATCCACCAGGGATTCCAAATCGATCCTGTACGCGACGCCGGAATTCGACGCCCTTTATGACGACCTGAGATCAACCCCTACTCTCGCGCGACAGCCGTTCTGAAATGAGGTCGATATGGACTTCGAGAAACTGACCGCACATGCCCTTGGCCTCACCCGCCACCTCTTCAAGGATCAGGGCTTCATCCATGCCTTCGCGTTGTTGGACCGCGGCGCAAATCTCGGCATGTACCAGATCGCGGAAGATGCCAGCTCCACGGACGCAGCCGCACGCTTAAAAAAGGTCATCAAGGGGAACAAAATTCCCGGATACGCGGCGATCTATGAGGTCGTCTTGTCGGGCAGCGTTGAGGAGGAAAAGATGCTTGAAAAGGGCGCCCGCGCCCTCGATCACGTCGCGCCCACACAGCCCGTTTCGCTGTCGGATATCGCTGGTATCTCGGCCCAGGACCTCCCGACCAGAGCCGTCTTCATCGCACTGGCGACCCGCGGCGGAAAGCGAAAGACACTCTTCCTTCCCGTCGCCAGCGATCGGGAGCTTGGCCCGGAGGAAGACGTCACGAATGAGCTTCAAAGTCCTTTCTCCAAAATCTACTCTTCCTCTCGGCTCAGATCTCGTTTATAGACAAGATATCAAAGACTTATGCGCCGCATTGTGCACATAGATCAGGATGCGTTTTACGCTTCCGTCGAAGCGCGAGACCACCCAGAGCTTCGCGGGAAGCCTCTAGTGGTAGGCAGTGACGGGCGGCGCGGCGTCATCGCGGCAGCGAGCTATGAAGCCCGGGCGTTCGGCATCCGGTCCGCGATGCCCGGCTTCAAGGCGAAGGCGCTTTGTCCCGACGTGATCTTCATGCCGCCGCGCTTCGAGGTCTATCGGGCGGTATCGGCGCAGATCCGCGCGATCTTCGCGGAATACACCGACCTGATCGAACCGCTGAGCCTCGATGAGGCCTATCTCGATGTGACCGAGAACAAGCGCGGCATCGAGTTCGCTTCGGTTGTCGCCCGAGAGATACGCGAGCGAATTTTCAACGAAACCCATTTGACTGCGTCGGCGGGTATCGCGGCCGGGAAATGGCTCGCGAAAATGGCGAGCTCCCAACGCAAGCCGAATGGTCAATTCGTCATTCGGCCCGAGGAGGCTCTGGATTTCATCTCGCAGCTGAAGATCGAGAGGTTCCATGGCGTCGGGCCGGCGACAGCGGCTGCAATGAAGAACCTCGGCATCCACACGGGAAGCGACCTTCGGGAGAAGCCTTTAGAGCTCCTCATCCGGCATTTCGGGAAATCAGGCCCGTACTTCTATGCTCTGGCGAGGGGTATCGACGATCGTCCGGTGGTGCCCGACCGGGTCCGAAAGTCCGTCGGTGCCGAGAACACCATGCTCGAAGACACGAGCGACCGGGACGAGCTCACCGTCGAGCTGGCACCGCTGATCGACAAGGTCTGGTCTCACTGCGCGCGAAATGGAACGCGTGGCAAGACGGTCGTGCTCAAGGTCACCTATTCCGATTTCGAGCAGATCACGCGCAGCCGGTCGAACTCCCGGTACATTGAGGATCGCGCCGGCGTCGAGCTCTTGGCTCACGAGCTCCTGAACGGCCTGTTCCCACTCCCGAAGCCCATTCGCCTAGTCGGGGTGACGCTGACTGGGCTGAACACCGAAGAAGCCGGCGATACCGCGCAGCTCGTCCTGGCCCTCTAGCGGCGCGAGTTGCGTTAAAACGCAAACTTCTGAATTTGCGTTTTAACGCAAATTTTCGCCTCAGATCAGGCCCATCCCCGCCAGCTCACGACGCATGTCCTCGGGCATTTCCTCGGATTGCTCCATAAGGGCCCCGATGTCGGGCGGCGCGTCCGCCCTCGGCAGATATCGCCATCCCTGAAAGGGCCGCCGCGGCGCCGGCCGCACATCGACTACGTCATGGCCGAGGATGATCAGGCACTGGCCGGAGCGTTCATCCTTGCGCAGCTCGACAATCGCCTGCCGGCACGTCACACGACCCTTTATGATCCAGTAGAGAGAGCCGCCCTGGAGGAGTTCCTCGGCCCGGCCGGGGTAGTTTCGCGTGGCATGACAAATGAGGACGTCGGACCGCCCAGCGGCCGCACAGGCTCGTTTGACGGCCGCTCGGACGTCTTCCGCGCTCGAAACGCCCGAGCAAACCTTGATGAGGTTCACGACAAACTCCTCATGGCGCCGGCGGCGAGCCAGGGGCTGGCTCGTCAACGTCCTCGGGATCCGAGGCAACCAAGTCCTTGAAGCGCTCCTCGAGGATGGTCACGAGCACGAGGCCATCCTCGGTCGGGAGGGCAGGGGTGATCTGCAGGAGCGGGTGCCCGGCGATCTTAGCGATCGTATCCACCTTGGCTCCGATTGCCTCTGCGATCAGCGATGGCTCGAAGTTCGAGAGGAGCGTCTTCACGAGAGCAACACCGGTGAGGGTGACCTTCGCCCGCGCCAGATCAGCGAGATCGGCCTCCAGTCCCTTCGCGACGCGATTGGGGTCCGACTTCGACCCGCCGCTGCGAACCCGTTCAGGTCCGCGCTGCTCTGCCACGGTGACAGGGCGCTGACGCTCAGGCTTGGGCCTGGGGTCCTGCGCCAGATAAATCGGCGGCTCAAGGCGCCCAGTTCGCAACCCCTCCAGCTCAGAACGGAGGCGGACTGCATCCGAACCGGCGGCTCCTTTCAATTGCTGCTCGATCTCGAAGACCCGGCGGATTCGCGCGAGTCTCTGCGCTTCCGCGAATCTAAGCTGCTTGACGGGGGCCGCCAGGGCGTTGGCCTCCTTCGCGCGGGCAGTCCCCGCCGTAACCTTCAGGCCAATGCGTTGCTGGTTTCTGGATGCGCCTTTGTGCATTCCACCGTCGTTCCCGTCTGAATCGCATCGCCTCAGCTTACCAACGCCGAGAGATGCGTCGAGACTGAAATATGGAGCAGGTCGGTGAGGAAATCCGCTACGAAGTCGGATCGTCCTCGCAATTCTGGTGGACGAGGGCACGATCAATCAAATTGCGCACTTGCCGGAAAGGACCTCAGTAAGGATTGCAGATGTAATCCATGGATCTCAATTATTTTCATTCCTTGCGAAAGGGATTGAAGGTGACCCTGCTGACACGAATTTTCAAAGCACCGCTCAAAATCATCCCGGGCCCGCAGTTCGAGCCTCTGCCGCCAACGCTCGATAGCCGTCGTCACAAGCGCTATCCGATCGTCATGACTGGCTCCGTCCGGCGCGAGCCCTGGGACGTCGTGCCTGTTCGAACGGTGAACCTCTCCGCGAGTGGCGCGGCCCTCGCGAGCCATGTGACTCCGCAAGTCGGCGAGACGCTTTCTGTTGAGCTTGCCTTCATGGGCGTTCTGCCGGCGCGCGTCGTCCGCCTGCTTCCTCACGTTTTCGCCGTCGAGTTCCAGGTCAGCGCCTACCGGCTGAAGCAGCTTGAGAAGACGGTGAAATGGCTCGCCGGACAGAACCTCGCCACGCTCCAGGATGGCCGTCGCTACGAACGCCTCATCCCGACGATCAGGGAGGCCGACCTGACGGTGGATTGGGGGCAATACCGGGTTCGGGTGATTGACATTTCTCGATCCGGGGTAGGCATCGCGACCGACGTGGCGCTGCCCAACGGAACCCCGGTCGAGGTGGGCAACAACCACCGGGGCGTTGTCGTTCGCCAGTTCAAGGGCGGCGTCGGCATCGATCTCGTTGACCTTCTCGCGCTCGACCTCTTCAACGAGGAGATCGACCTGCGCAAGGTGGCGGCCGCGGCGTGACGATACGGGTCGCGACCACCTGTTCCAGCGGCAAGGCCTTGTCTCCGATCTGGCCTCTGCAGGCGGCATCTCTTCGGCCTGGTTCAATCGAGTCGGTTTCGGCCGCCTGGCTCGCCAACCTCCCTTGCGCGGTAGAGCGTATGCCGGCAAGCGACCTCTATCAGGGCCGCGGGTTCGGCCACGCCCGCAGCGTAGCGCGACCGTTCGTGGTCTCGGCCGGCCTTGGCCTCGTGAGGCCCGAAGAGCTCATCCCCAGCTACAGCCTGACCGTCTCAGCGGGAACAGACGACATCTTCGCCCGTATCAATGGCAGGCGAGATCCAGCGGCTTGGTGGCGAGCCATCCGCTCGAACCCCTTCTCATGCCCGATGGACGCGCTCTTCGAGGGCAACGGCATCGTGCTCATGGCGTTGTCGGGCCCGTACCTTGCGATGGTCGCCGAGGAGCTGGAGAGGCGACCTCAGAGCGATCTCGATCGCCTGCGTATCTTCCTGCCGGGCTCTCCGCGGAATGCTCCAAGCGGCCTTGCGCGGCTGATCATGCCGTATGACGACCGGATGAATGCACCGGCGAGCGCGTTGCGCGGCCCACTGACTGACTTCGCACCGCGCGCGCTGCGTGACTTCGCTGGCACGGCGCTGGGCGCTTTGCCCGATGGAGATGCTGCCGAGCACGCCGCGTTCGTCACGGCCCGCATGGCGGAGCTTGAGGACGTGCCTGCGCAGGGGCCTCAGCCCTAGTCGGACGGCAGGCAATCCAGCTTCTCGATCCTCGGAAGGCCCGACAGGTGCACCTTGGGATCGAAAGTGATCGAGCAGCTTCTTGTGCCGGCCGGCAGCTCCTGGCTGAGCGAGATCGATGTCCCGGCATAGCCGCATTCGATCCAGATCGCGCGCTTCGAGGATCTGCCGAACCGCCACGTCGAAACCTCTTTCCCGCCGAGCCACCGCGTCTCGTCGGGCGCCAAGCTTGCCTGCTCGGCCGGCGAACCATCGTAGAAGGTGATCCGGGCGTGCCGATGCGTCGACGTGCCCTGCTGGCCCTGCCAGCCCTGCTGAGCTGAGAACAGCTCCTGCTTAGCGCTTATCTCAGCGGGGCATTGAGGGGCCGCTGCCGCGGCGCCTGCGGCGCACAGGGATATTCCTGCGGCAATCAGAACGCTTCTCATGGCTCGCCTCAGTGCGACGTCGATTCCACACTGCACAATAGGCCGTGATGCTTTGCCGCGCGACCTGAGGCGACCAAAGAACGTGGATGGCCATATTCAAGGACTGGATCGCAGGTCTTTCACGACCATACAATTGCTCTCCTTCGAGGAGTGCCCGCACGTTGCCTGTTTCCGCCGTCTGGTTTGATTTCGAAGACACCCGCCACGGCGTTATCACCCTCGACGGCGTCACGCTGCTTGGAGAATCCGAGCTGGATGGAATCGTGCTCGCGCATGCGTGGCATCTCCTTGGTCGGCCCATGCTTTCGTATGTCTTCGTCGGAGGCAGCCGCGATCTCTCCAACCTCTACGAGGCTCATGGCGAGATGGAGGTCGGCTATGACGAGAAGATCCTCCTCATCGATATTGAGCGCGAGATCACGACAACGACCTATCGGCGGCCCGCTTTCCGTCGCTGTGGCCTCGTCCGCGGCGGCATGATTTCGGTGCCGCCCGGGTTCGACGCGGATCGCTACGGCTCGGAGGCGGAGGCGCAGGAGAAGTGCAACGAGCTACTTCGTAAGCTCGACCGCGCCGGTCTCGATCGATACCGGAGGCGCTTCGATCCCGAAAGCCTGGCGATCATGGGGCGGCTCGGGGAGCCCGACAAGCGCATCTATTCCTGGCTGGCGGAGCAATCCGTGGCAGGGGCCCGGCGCCGCGAGTTCGCGCGGACGTTTCCCATGCTGATGCCCGCCGTCTGGGCCTTCACCGGCGCCGAAGAATGCAGGAAGGCGATCGACGATGGCGTTTCGCTATTACCGTCCCTGAACGCGCTTATCCAAGGAGGTGACCCTCAGCCCGGGCAGTACAGGGTGACTTCTGGTCACCTCAGAGCACTTCGTCGCTCCGATTGGGGCATCGAACGTGATGCGTCGAGCTTCCAGCAGATGCTTCCTCACATTCCTCCGAACAAGATCCCGATCGATCGCGAAAGCGTCCGCGCCTGTGAGAAGCTGAGCCTTCTCTGGGGGGCAGCGAGCACCGCGATCGCTGGCCGATCGTACCAGACGCTGCTGAACGGGCTCGATCAGGATTGGGCGGGTTCTCTCGACCTCATGAGGTCGGAGTTCGGCCGACGTCTCGATCGAGTCGATGCCGCCTGGCTCTTCGATCCGGCCGATCATTTTTTCAATCATGTCCTCGTTCCTGCAATCGCTTTCGCGCATCCGGAGCCACCGACGTGGCTGGGTTCGGCTCTCGACATCCTGTCGGCCAAGCTGGTCTATCGTGACCTGAACATCGCTGGGATGATCCGGCAGAGCGATAGATGGCATAGGGCGATCCTGATGGCGGTCGACGAGCCTGCGACCTGGCTCAGCTGGGATCGTCTATTCACAAGCTATGTCTGCGAAAAGACGGGACTGGCGATCACCTGCTTGGGCTCGTCGAGCGAGCTGATCGACGAAGGCAGCCCCGGTAAGGACGCCGAAGGGTTTCACGGCCTCTCCCACTGCGTCGGCAGCTACAACATGAAGTGCGCAAGCTACGAATGCGCCATCCTCTCGATCCGGGAGCAGGATAATGGTGCGAAGGGCAGGCGGGTCTCTACCGTCGAGCTCGGGGTCAATGCCGACGGAAACCTGACGGTCGTCCAGCACGCGGCTTTCGACAACCTTGCGCCGAGCGAGGCTGCCGAGACGGCGCTTGCCGGCTATTTGGAGGCCATTAGCGCCGGCGAGATCATGGGCGAGGTGTCTCGTCTGAGATTGACCGGCCCGACGGTTCACGGCGCCGGGGAGGCCGCCCAGGCTGCAGCTCGCATCCCAACCGTGGACAGGCAGCGCCGGGAGGAAGCCTGGGCCTTGTGGCGCCCGCTGCTGGCTCGCGATTTTCGCTCCATGTCCCTCGACGATTTCGCGACGTGGCTCGCCAACCGCCCCAGCCTTCGAATTCAGGCTGCAGCCTGATCAATCGGTAGACCCATGATCCAGACCGCTGACCTACGCCTTCCATTTGCCTGCGCCGACGAGCACGAGCTGTTCCTCATCGGCGACGTGCACGGCTGCGCCGAACAGCTCGAAGAGCTCCTCGATCGCGCTGCCTCAACACCGAAGGTCGCGGATCGACGGAGGGTTTTCATCAGCGTCGGCGACGTTATCGATCGCGGACCTGCGTCGCTTCGTGCGCTGGATCTCGTGATCAGTGCAAAAGAGAGGATCGCGGCCGATGAGGAAGCTCACTTGATGGGAAACCATGAGCAGCTCCTGAAAATCGCCCTGATCGGCGGGGACGGTCCGGCTTCGGCAAACGCCCTGCGGGTATGGGCTCGCAATGGCGGTCGCACGGTCATGAACGAGCTTCTGGCGCTGCACCCCGAGGATCACGATTTGACGCTCGCTCGTGGCCTTGGCCCAGCTCGGCTGGCTCACCTCAACCGGCTCGTCTCTCACTTCCGCTCCGGGAAGGTCCTCGCTGTTCACGGAGGAATATCGCCTTACGCCCCGCTCGACGGCTTCCTCGCCGCGCCGTGGGCAATCGATCCGGCCGGCTTCAAGGAAGAGCATCACTGGGCCTGGATCCGAGAGCCCTTCCTCGATTTCGTTCCGTCCGAAGGTAAGGGACACCACGGCTATTTCGTCGTGCATGGTCACTCGCAGCCGTATACCGACCCTTCCTCAATCTGGGAGCAGGTTCGGCGGTACCGGCTCAATCTCGACGGCGGATCCTACAAGTCCGGGGTCGTGCGCATGGCCCGTATCGTGGGACATGATTGCGAGCTGATGCTGACCGATCCGACTTAGAGGGCTTTCCAAGGACGCCGGCGCCCTCGTGGCGCCCTCGCTTGAGACCAATCTTCTTCCTTGCGCGCCGGCCGGCTAGCGTCTCCAAATCGAATGGAGACACCTATGGGCAAGTTCCGCTTCACGATCACCGCACCAACAACCGTGTCTGCCGTTGTCGAGGTAGAAGCGGATTCCATCGAAGAGGCGCACGCGATGGCTCTCGCGCCGAGCTTCTACAATGACCCGGAGAAGGCAACGTTTTATCCCGACGACGAGAACAAGCTCAGAGACGTTTACCTGCCGGACGAGAACGACTACGAACAGATCGACGCCCCGCAGCCCTGACGGGGCTTGTGGTGATGCTTCGGCGCTAGCCGGCCTTGCGCGTGGGGGAAACCTTCCGCGGCTCCCTCTTGGCGGCCTTGTCCTGCTTCGCGAGCGCGCCGGCGCTCGCTCTCAGGGCGTCGAGCAAGTTGACGACGTTCGTCGGCTGCGCGGGCTTGGGCATGTGGATCTCCCGGCCCTCGATCTTTGCCCGGACGAGCTCGGCCACCTTCTCCTCGTAGCGATCCGTGAACCCTTCGATGTCAAAGGTGCCACGCTTCGAGCCGATAATGTGTTTGGCGAGATCCAGCATCTCGCCTTTGATCTCGATCTCAGGGAGATCGTTGAAGGCCGCGGCCGACGACCTCACCTGGTAATCAAAATTCATGGTGTGCGCGACGATGCCTGGGCCACTGGTGCGGAGGAGCACCGCGCGGTAGCGACGGAACAGCACGGCGTGCGCGATCGCAGCGACACCCCGGTTTCGCATTGCCTCACGCAGTACGGCGTAGGATGCCTCGGCGCCAGGTCCGGACGGGGTCACGTAGTAGGGCTTGTCGAGGAACGCTGGATCGACCTCCTTGCAGTCGACAAACTGGCCGATCGCGAGCTTCTTGTCGGCCTCTGGAATGGCCGCAGCAAGATCCTCTTCCTCGATGAGGACGAACTGGTCCTTGTCGAGCTCGTAGCCCTTGACCTGGTCTTCCTTCGCGACGGGTTGGTCAGTGGTCGGATCGATCAGTTCCCGGCGAAGGCGATTGCCTGTGGCCCTGTTAACCATGTTGAAACTGGTGCGTTCGCTGGTGCTGGCAGCGGTGTACAGCGCCACCGGCACTGACAATGCTCCCAGGATCAAGCTGCCGCGCCACTGGGCTCTCGGGGCTGCCGCCATCGTACGCAACTCCATAAACGCAACCGGGACTCAAACGCCCGGGAACCGTTGGCGTTCCCGGAAATTGAGTCGGCGTAAGTGGTGTGTGCGTGGTGAGTGTCATGGCGGCGTATTGGAGAGGCTATCTGAAGCTCTCGTTGGTGACGTGCCCGGTGGCGCTAAGCCCTGCCACCTCTGACACCGAGAAGGTCCGCTTTCACACCCTGGCGCGCTCAACCGGGCAGCGCGTGGTCAGCCGCTATATCGATTCCGTCAGTCTCCAGCCCGTCAACGACGAGGAAGACGTCGTCAAAGGCTATGAGGTCGAGGAGGGGCGGTTCGTCATCTTCGAGGACGAAGAGCTCGCGGCCGTCGGTTTGGAGAGCGCCCGTTCCATCGATATCGATATGTTCGCCCCCAAGGATTCGATCGGCTGGAGCTATCTGGACTCCGGCTATTTCCTGACTCCTGACGATCCCGTCGGCGAAGAAGCCTATGCCGTCATCCGGGAGGGCATGGTGGCGACAGAGACCGTCGGGATCTCCCGCGTGGTGCTGAACCGCAGGGAGCGCGCAGTGATGCTCGTCCCGCACGGCAAAGGCATCATGGCTTGGACGCTGCGCTTCGGTAACGAGGTCCGTCGACCTGGAATCTATTTCGGTGAGCTCGGCGACGCGAAGCCGGATCCGAATCTGATGAAACTCGCCGACCAGCTCGTCGCGCAGAAGACGGAGCCCTGGAGCGAGAAGCTCATGGAGGATCCTGTCCAGACCCATCTGCTGAAGATCATCGATAAAAAGCGCGGCAGCCTCAGGAAGTCGGCGCCGGGCTCGAAACCAGCGACAGTCATCAATCTGTTCGACGCGCTTCGGGAATCGTTGAAGGAAGATGGCGCTCGGTCTGCCAGGAAGCAGTAGCAATTGTCCGACGTGGTGAGTTGCGATCGGCGACGCGAGCAGCGCTACAGGCGATCTGTCTGCGGATTCCGACGTGAAGCCGGCCGGCATTCCGATCAATATCCGGCCACCGTT
>NZ_JBMDKB010000047.1:0-18953 GCF_057809495.1 Allobosea sp. FG18 | reverse complement strand
AACGGTGGCCGGATATTGATCGGAATGCCGGCCGGCTTCACGTCGGAATCCGCATGCTGGCCGAACAGATGCTCGACAACGCGATCCTGAAGGACGTCGCCGCAAAAAATGGTGACGCCCGACGCGAAGCGGAAGGCGGTGGCTCATGCCTGCTCGGTGCATGCGGTGAGCCAGCGTCGGGCGTGCCTGGCCTTGAAGATCGACCGCTCGACGGTGCGCTACACGAGCACCCGGCCGGACGATGCCCTGTTGCGCGAGGCGATGAAGGCCGTGGCAGGAGAGCGCCGGCGGTTCGGCTACCGCAGGATCCACATCATGCTGGACCGCCAGGGCATCGTGATGAACCAGAAGAATCTGCGGCGGCTCTATCGCGAGGAGAAGTTGCAGGTGCGCCGGCGCGGCGGCCGCAAACGGGCACTGGGCACGCGCAGGCCCATGCTCGTGCCTGATCGGGCCAATGCGCGCTGGGGCCTTGATTTTCTGTCCGACACGATCTCGGACGGTCGTCGCTTCAGGGTGCTCGCCATCGTCGACGACTATACGCGCGAGTGCCTGGCACTCGTCGCCGACACCTCACTCTCGGGCCTGCGCGTGGCTCGCGAGCTGGATGGCGTCATTCGCCAGCGCGGCCGGCCGGCGACGATCGTGTCCGGCAACGGCACCGAGTTCACCTCGATGGCGATCCTGCGCTGGTGCCAGGAGACCGGCGTCGCGTGGCACTACATCGCCCCCGGCAAGCCCACGCAGGACGCCTTCGTCGAGAGCTTCAACGGACGCTTCCGGGACGAGTGCCTCAACGATACCCTGTTCTCGGCGCTCGCCGAGGCCCGAAGCGCCATCACCTCATTGAAGGAGGACTACAACCGGAACCGACCCCACTCGGCCCTCGGCAACATCACGCCCGCCGAGTTCGCCCTCAAATCCGAGCTGGAAAAACAGGCCGCCTGAGGCCGGAAATGAAACCCAGGACTCTCCCTCAGGCCGGAGGAGAAATGGATCTCAGGTCACAGGTCACACCCGATAACGCCTTCATCGAGGCGTTCAATGGCCGCTTCCGCAGCGAGTGCCTGAACACGCACTGGTTCCTGACACTTGCGGATGCGGCCGAAAAGATGGAGGTTTGGCTCGATATTATAACGAGGATCGGCCGCACGGGGCCATCGGCAACAAGCCCCCGATCCTGCTGCAGAATCCCGGCGGAACACCCAGCCTACCGCCGTGATCGAAGGCCGGAAACTCCAACCTCCGGCGGTCTAGCAAACGGTCTCGGATCAGGCTCAGATCAAATACCCAATCGCGGTGTCCACGAAGCCGACGGCAGGCCAGCAAAGCCGACCATGCGTTAGATTGACGTCCGAAAACTCAACGGGGCAGGTACCTGTAGGATTGGATATAGATAAAGGCCGCGCCGATGCTCGCTCAAATCTTGAGATTCAGGTGACTTATGACGTTGCCTCAAGAGAAAGTCGCCTGATCGTCATATGTGTTAAACCATATGTCCAAAGTCGAAATTCTATATTCCTGCCAGAAAAGGACGGTGATATCTGGAAAGGTAGGCTAATCGATTTTGATTTGAGATCCGTGCTAGAAAGATCTCTTTGTGCTATAAAGTCATCGCCGGAGACGACCTCAATGGTGCAAACCTGCTTCCTTGTAAGGAGGAGCCGGCCCTGTAATTCTAGGTCGAATTCAAGTAAATATTCGCCCGTCTGGAGAGGGCGTGACGGCCCAAATATGGCGTGCCCTTTTGCGCCGCTGGAAATATGGATTGCACCGTTGTGTCGCCGTGCGCTCTGTCCGAGGCTCATCTGCGGTAGTAGATCAGTTGTAGTTGGTAGATTTTCTTCTTCTGCTCCCGGTGCTGGGCTTAGTTGTTGTTGCACGATAGTGGCAATAGCATTTTCTGCGCGCTTCTGAAGTCCGATCGCAGCGGCCTCAAGTTGAGAAGCTTGTGCGGCGCGCTCGCGGTCGATCTGAGTAAAGCGGGCTTCCATCGCTGCTTTTTCGTCGCGCAATCGATCGGCGGACAAGGCGCGTTCCTCGGCTTCAGTGACGCGGTTGTATAACCGATGAATTTCTTTGGTCAGCTGGTCGTGTTCGGTCAATAGTTGTTGCAGTTCTCCCTTCTTGGCGAGAGATTCGATGGTCAACTCTGCGTTGTCTCGACGGAGTGAGATGATCACTGCGGAGGCGTCCATCCAAGCTCGTTCGACCTCAGCGAGCCGATCGAAGGCCAAGGTTGCATGGCGATAAATGTCAAATCTAAGCTGGCGCTCTCTTGAAAGGTCGCCTTCAAGTTTGTTGATCAACGAACGCATCTCATCTAGCGTCTCTTCAATGGCAGGGCGTTTTTCGAAGGAGGCGCGCTCTTCCTGCCCCTCAACTCGGCCGCCTGCTTGCGCTGGGCGCGAGAGATGCTTGGGTCGTAGGTGCTGATCACCATCGGGTTGCGCTGAAAGCGCGTTAGAGTAGTGGCTGTGCCCACTCTGTAGGGCATCGACTCCAGCGTTAGGCGCCATTGCTGGCTCTTTAACTACCTTCGTGGTCTCTCGCTTCTGCCTAGGAGTTGGTCTCGTGGGCGTGCTCACGTTCCTTTCATCATTCTTCATTTGCGGTTCGACCTGTCTTCCTGTGCACTGGCCCAGCTATTGCAATGTACTCAATAATCGAAACTTGCAGCCCGCGCCAGAGACGAGGCGCCAATGAGCACCTCAACTCGTTCAGCGAGCCCGGATTCGGAGAAGACATGATGCCAATGCAGTTTTCTGCGGCGCGACTGTTCCGTGGGGTCGAGAGAAGGCGGATCGTCGCGAAGAACCGCAACCATTCCTTTGACGAAAGTTACCGGATTGTCAGCAATGGTGATGCCGGGGGCATCGAAGAAGTCTTCGAATGAGCGCATTGCATGGCGGCTGGCGATAATAGGTAGGCCGGAGGCCAGAGCCTCGGCTGTTTTCAGATTGCCGCCCCCGCCGATACGAACTGGCAGGATCGCCGCCCGGGCATATGCATACAGCCAGTTTAGTTCCTCATCGTCCGGTCTGGGGAAGAGCGCTGTTCGTCGCGCCAGCGCGTTGGCAAGTGGTGCATGGCGAGAGTCAGTGGGAAGCGCTTTTCCGATACCGCCGCAGAGCGCCACGCAAGGGCGCGGTGGAAGGTTGAAGAGCGCATCTGGGTGCAGGAGGTAACTGGCGAAGCCGTCAATATTAGGCAGATACGGTCCACCGACAAAGACTGCATATGGATTGCTATCAAGCGCCTGGTGTCCTGGTGGTGGGCGCCTCTCCAAACTGGGTGGATTGCAACCATTCCGAACAACAAGTGCATCCGACCCCCAGCTGGCATAGGCGCTCGCATCAGAATGGCTGACTGCTACTACGAGTGTTGAGGCTTCCACGCACTCGCGCTCAATGCGTTCGATGCGGGCTTGTACGCGGCGAGCGGCCTCTGCTGTCGCACCATCAAGCTGGAGCACTGCTGCACGCAGAGGCGCTTCGACGTTGTGAGAGGAGTAGATAAGGGGCACTTTGCGGAAGTCGTCCGACTGCCTGAGGCGTTTGACAAGTGGCCAGAGGAAAGGTTGTTCGAGTTGCAGCGCGTGAGGTTCAGCTGAGAGGATGGCACGTGCGAAACTTGCAAAAATATCGGGATCGCGAGCCGCGAATTCTCCAGCTTCCAGATCAGATGTGTATCGCGCTCTCCATAGCGCCGGCTCGCAAGGAAAAAAAGGTCGATCGAGCTGGCTTGTTTGATGCGTATCATAAGAATTTCGATCGTATACGCAAGCATATATGTAGTCAATTCCAATAGTGTCGTAGAAACGTTGAAAAGCGGCAGCGCGACGCTGTCCCCCCTCCAGCGGCTGTACTATAGGATAAGTACCAAGGCCGAAGATACGGTGCTTCATTCGTGAGAGCTGTTATGGAGCGCATCGATGAAAGCATGCGCGATTTCCCTTGAGTCTATCGACGGGGTGGGCGGGGCGGTCGTAGCAATAGCTGCGGCAATTGCGTCGCCCCATGAATATAGGTCGAGTGGATCAAGGCCGGTGACGAGGGGCCTTCCGGCGGTCGCCGCAGCTGCGAGGCCCGCACCGCCCCATCCGGGAACTCCTACGTCAACGAGTGCACGGCAGCTCTCGATGAGGCGCAAAATCTCGCTACGAGAGGGAGCTTGAACGATCTTGATCGTTCCGTTCGCGGCAGGGTTGCGCGTGATACGTTCTCTGACTGCCGCCCCGCCATATGCATCTGAGCCGGCAATGACCAAATGATCACGTCCGCGTTGGAGCCGGCCATCCGCGAAGGCGGCAAGAACGGCTTCCACCAGAGTTGCTTGTCGGCCCGCGTCGCCGATCGGCCCGACACACAGTGCGGTCCGTTGCAAGGTTTCTGAAAGCGGCGGACATGTCAGATTGGCGACGGTCTCTGGAATGCCTTCGATTCGCGCTGGGGCTCGACGTCTGATGGCGTGGATCCTGCCTGCGTTCGCAGCTGCCTCACCCATGCAAAAAATCAGATCCGCAATCCAAGGAAGCTCGCCCCACAGCTCTGTCAGAACCTCAATTTCGATTGGTGCGAAGAGATGCGGTGTATCGAGCGGGCGCGGGTCGGGGGCTAGGGCGACGAAATATGTGCCTGCTTGCTCGACTTGCAGCATCAGGGCATCGAGACGGGATGTGTCGGCGGGCGTTCGATTGAAGATCACCACGAGCGCGTCGTGAGCCGTGAGTTGAAGGGTTTGAGCGCGGACCGTGCTGGAAGCCGGCAGAACGCCCGCTGCGCGTTCGGCCGCGATGGATTTCCACCGTACGATTTCGGCAAGGCGCATGGTGCGTAGAGATGAAATACTGAGCCGCATTTCGCCTGGCGAATCGTGCCGGATTGCGGTCGCGTTCTGAGTTTCACGGGGAAAGCCAGCGCGAGCGGCTTGAACCGCCTCCTGCGTGGTCAACATAAATCCGTCACTGGACAGGAAAGCGAGCGTGACGGGGAGGGCCGTGGGGATAGGATTGGATACGAGCGCATGCGCCAAATCTAACGAAAACACTGCGCCGGCAGGCTCGTGCATTAACGCAGTGACGTCAAAAACGATGCGCTGGATAGGCGCATTTGCCTTGTAAGTCATCACAGACCAAATAATTTAAGGGAAAAATTCCTTAGTTCGTATGTATACGTGTCCATGAAAAACGGGCTTGTCAATGAATGCGTGGCTGAAGAAGATCGTGATAACGCGCCTTGTTGTCGCTGCGAGCATGGCTCAAACTCGACGTCGCTTCGCTGCAGCCCGTAGGGCTTGGGCGCAGTTACTTGAAATTGATCCCGATAATATCAATGCTCAGCTTCAATTCGGTAACGTGGCGAAGGAGATGGGCGACCTTGAGGCTGCTCGAACAAGCTTTGTCTGCGGCCTGGCGGCTGCGCCCGGCGATGTACGCTTCTTGGAAGGGCTTGCTCGAGTCGAGATGCGAGCTGGCAATTGGGAGGCGGCTACGACTCGCTGGGAACAGGCGGTAACTATTCTGGCGCGAGGAGCAGAAACACCCGCTTCTCGTCGTCTGGCAGGCGAGTGGTTCCGGGCAGAGGCAGTATGTCGCGTGCTCTCTGGCGACATCGGGCGCGCACGAATCGCCGGAATGCTCGGCCATCTACTGGATCCCGGGGCTCGTCATACTGCGGAGATGCGGCTTCTGCGGGCCCGACTGATCAAAGGCACTCGTCCGCGGACGGCTTTCGCGATCTTGGAACGAGCACATAATGCCTTTCCCGTAGATATCTCGATTTTGTTCGAGCTTGTCTCTGCAGCGCTTGAGGTGAGTTCGGCAGAGGTAGCTTCCTACTACGGCGCTCGCCTCGTTCTTTTGAATCCGCGGGACCTGCCATCCCTGCGACTCGCTGCAGCCGCAGCGGATCGCGCGGGGCAGGCGAGCAAATTTGCCACAGTGATTGCCCTTATCCAGGCTTTGGAGCCAGAAGATGATTTTGCTCGGCAGGCGCTAATGCGGAGCCCAACACAAGGCGTCTAGGGATTATGTTGTAAGTTTTAGGTGGCGCACCTCCGCAGTTATTGGTAACCGCTTGCATATAGTTTGATATTGATTTTCGCGCTTTCCAAGGAAGGTTTAATGCACGATACGGCCTACGATTTGGGGCGGCGGTTCCTTCGAGCGTATGTATCGCAGCCTGCCAGCGTCGTGGTTGAGATCGGCGCAGCCGATGTTAATGGATCTTTCCGCTCATTCGCGCCGTTGGGGACGACGTATATTGGGTTTGATTTCGAGCCCACGGCTGGTGTCGATGTGGTCGTTGCGCCGCGCGGGTCGCTGCCTTTGTCTGATGGGGTAGTCGATGCCGTTATTTCGACTTCTCAATTTGAGCATGACGATTTTTTTTGGATGACATTTGCGGAATGTATGCGGGTATTGAAACCTGGTGGCTTTTTTTACCTGAACGCGCCGTCAAATGGCTGGTATCATCGCTATCCAAGCGATAATTGGCGCTTTTACCCAGATGCCGGCCATGCTCTTGCCCGCTGGGCTGGTGCTTGTGGTTACGTAACTACGCTGGTCGAGAGCTTCGTTCGACCAAGGCACGGCGACATCTGGAACGATTTTTGTGCCGTCTTCGCGCGCGAACCGTACGCGCCCGAGCGTCATCAAAATTTACTCTGCGACGAGGTTGAGGGCTGGAATGTTTGGCGCCCTGGCGCAACGGCAGCGGAGCGTTTATCGGCTTGCAGCGAGGACATGGCGCTCATCGGAAAGTTGCGCGCGGAGAACATGGAACTTAAAACGCGGCTGGCAGCGTTAGAAGCGCTTGTCCCTACCGCGGGTGGTGCGGGGGAGTATTGATGAAGGCTGTAATCCTAGCCGGCGGGCTCGGTACGCGTTTCGCCGAAGAAACGCAGTTGAAACCTAAGCCTATGATCGAAATCGGCGGAAGGCCAATACTTTGGCATATAATGAAAATATATTTTTCGCATGGGATCTCAGAATTTATAGTCTGTTTGGGATATAAAGGTTATGTGATTAAAGAGTTTTTTCAAAATTACCGTTTGCATTCTTCGGATGTCACTTTTGATCTTGCTTCGGATCAGGTAGTGATACATAAAAATTACGCTGAGCCTTGGCGTATCACTCTTGTTGAGACCGGTGAGGATACGATGATCGGTGGGCGGATCAAGCGTATTCTACCTTACATTGGCGACGATGTGGCTTTTTGCCTAACCTATGGTGACGGTGTCGGGGACGTGGATATTCGCGCTGTGATTGATTTGCACACGCAGTCTGGCCGGCTTGCAACTGTTACGGGAGTACAGCCGCCAGGGCGCTTTGGCGCGCTTACTTATGACGGCCAACTCGTCACGGGCTTCCAAGAAAAGCCTGTAGGCGACGGAGGGTGGATCAATGGCGGCTTCTTCGTTCTGTCGCCAAAGGTTGGAGGTTATATCGATGGCGATGCGACAATTTGGGAACGCGAGCCAATGGAGCGTCTTGCCGCCGAAGGCGAGATGAATGTGCATTTCCACCAAGGCTTCTGGCAGCCTATGGATACATTGCGCGATAAGCGTCACCTGGAAGATCTGTGGAACAAGGGCAAGGCGCCTTGGAAAATTTGGTGAGGTTGAGCCTGCGGATTAGAAAGGAAGTTCTATGCGTATCTTGATTACGGGCAACATGGGATACGTTGGCCCCGTTTTGGCCAGGGCCTTGCGCGCACGATATCCTCGGGTCGAACTCGTCGGCTTCGACAGCGCGTTCTTTGGGCAGTCGCTAACCGGCGCTACTACGCTGCCTGAGGCTGTACTCGATCGTCAGATTTATGGTGACGTGCGCGAGCTTCCGGGGGAGTTGCTGCAAGACGTTGACGCCGTAGTCCATTTAGCCGCCATCTCAAACGACCCGATGGGTTCAAAATTTGAAGATGTGACGGGCGAAGTGAATCAAAAGGCTTCAGAGCGTCTCGCTGCACTGGCTCGAGACGCCGGCGTTAAGAGCTTTGTGTTTGCTTCAAGCTGTTCCTTGTACGGCTATGCGGAAGGGGGCGCGCGCAAGGAGAGCGATCCGACGAATCCTCTAACTGCTTACGCTCGTTCGAAGATCGGTACCGAACGTGCGCTCCAAGCTATGGATCGCGGAGCGATGATTGTAACGTCGCTGCGCTTCGCAACGGCTTGCGGCTGGTCTGATCGGCTCCGTCTCGATTTGGTCCTCAATGATTTCGTTGCTTGTGCGGTTTCGTCCGGCCAAATCACTGTATTATCTGACGGTTCGCCATGGCGGCCGCTCATCGACGTCGAGGATATGGCGCGGGCGATCGATTGGGCGATTCATCGCGAGACAACAAATGGCGGAGCATTTCTGTCCGTAAACGTCGGTACGGATTCGGGGAATTTCCAGGTTCGCGAACTCGCCGAGGCAGTTGCACGTGCCGTGCCAAGCACCAAGGTTTCGATTAATACCGACGCTCCACCTGACAAGCGCAGCTATAAAGTGGATTTCGGACTTTATCGTCAAATAGCGCCTCAGGCACAGCCGCAACTTACGCTCGCGCGTTCCATCGAACGGTTGCGCGATGGCATGATGGCCATGAAGTTTGACGATGCCGACTTTCGTGTCTCTCCGTTAATGCGACTGAAAACGCTCGAAGGCCACATCACCGCTGGCCGTTTAAGCCAGGAATTGCGCTGGCGACGCACGTAACAGGCTGCGAAGGATACGGCTGTGATCTTTGAACCTACGTCACTTCAAGGCGCTTATCTGATCAATCTTGAGAAGAGAGGGGATGATCGCGGCTTTTTCGCGCGCTTCTTTTGCGAGAGAGAATTTGCGGATCAGGGCCTTGTCTCGCGGTATGCTCAGGCGAACACATCGCTTAGCGCCCAAAAAGGTACGCTGCGAGGCATGCATTATCAGCTGCCGCCTTCTGCCGAAGTGAAGATCGTGCGCTGCCTGCGAGGAGCTTTGTTCGATGTCATCGTAGATTTGCGTGCGGGCTCTCCTTCGTTCGGAAAATGGTTCGGCGCAGAATTGTCTGAAGAAAATCGGACTATGATGTATGTTCCGAAAGGATTTGCTCATGGCTTCATCACGCTAAAGGATGATGTTGAAGCTCTGTATTTTGTTTCAGATCACTACGCCCCTCGTGCTGAGCGGGGGCTTCGGTGGAACGATGCGGCAATCGGAATTGAATGGCCGGTCGAGCCAACCGAGATTTCCGACAAGGATCGCAACTGGCCGGATTTGAACACGGAGTTTCACGGATTGGAAGCGATGCGGGACCTTTGACGTTATGAAAGTTCTTCTTACTGGTGCGAGCTCGTTCACCGGTTACTGGTTTGCGCGATCGCTCGCCGAGGCCGGCCACGAGGTGGTAGCAACGCTCATGCGCCCGCGTGCAGCTTACAGCGAGGGCGTCAGGGCAGAACGGGTTCGGCGACTCGAAGGGTTTGCTGAACTTGCATTTGACATTCCATTTGGTAGCCCTGCCTTTCTCGCCATGGCCAAGCGGGGCTACGATGTACTCGGCCACCACGCAGCGCAGGTCGGCGATTACCGTGACCCAGATTTTGACGTTGCGGGGGCGTTGGCCGCGAACACACGTAACTTGCGCCAGGTTCTTTCGACCATGGCCGATGCTGGGTTAAAGGCCTTGGTGTTGACAGGTAGCGTTTTTGAGGAGGGCGAGGGCGTGGGCGAGGCACCCATGCGGGCGTTCTCATCCTATGGCGTCTCTAAGGGCATAACTGCGGGATATGTTCGTCATACGTGCGGCGACATTGGTGTGCCGTTTGCCAAGTTCGTCATTCCCAACCCATTCGGTCCACTGGAGGAAGCCCGCTTCTGCGCTTATCTTATCCGCACGTGGAAAGAAGGGCGAGTTGCAGCCGTTAATACACCATCTTATGTACGTGATAACATTCACGTCTCGCTGCTCTCCAGGGCCTATGTCGGCTTCGTGGCAGAGGTTGCTGCTGGCCTTCCGCGATCGCGTCTCAACCCGTCGGGGTATGTTGAGGAGCAGGGACGTTTTGCCGAGCGCTTTGCATCTGCGATGCGCCCGCGCCTTGATTTGCCTTGTGCCTTAGATCTGAAGGTTCAGGTGGATTTTGTTGAACCGATAATGCGCGTCAATTTTGATAACGTTGCGCATTACGCCTCCGGCTGGACTGAGGATGAGGCGTGGGACACAATTGCGGACTGGTATCGCTGAGCTTTTCTAGGTTGGCGGTTGCGACGGCGTGGGTAGAGTAGGCACATCATCGCGAGCGGCGAGCTGCCTGCGCCAAGTCGGAAAAACCGATGGTATTGATGAGTTCACAGCACGCAACCCCGCAAGCCAAGTCTGATCGATAATACGAGTACCTTGAGCGCGGAGTCTGACGGTGAGCATGTGCTCGTTGATAATAGCAAGAGCCTTGTCTTCGAAAAGAGGTAACGTCTCGGCGGATAGCGTAAAGTGGGAATGCCAAGCCGTGCCTTGACCGGTGCCTTGATCTGAGGTCAGCCAATCGCTGATCAACTTCAGATAACCGGGAGAGAGCGGATTATCCGGGCGGAATGGCTGCGCCGGGTTGCCAGAAAAAAGAGGCTTGCGCCGAGCATACGCAAGCGGTCCGAGCAATGCCAAATCAACCGGCGCTGCCATGACCCACGACGAGCGGATCCAATATTGGGATTCGAAACCATACGCCGAAATCATCATGGGATAGGCATCAATATGCCCCAGGGCAACGCCGCCCTTCGCTACGAGGTGTAGAATTTCTATGTCGAAGCGTTCCGTGTAGCGCGTATAGTATTGATCGTAGGCCGCGGTCGCGAGATGAATGACGTCATAATCGAAGACTTGCGAGCCGATTCTATCCAATGCTTTATCGAACCCGCTGAATTCGCGAAAGGCAGTATCTCCGCCGAGGATCTCCTTCGTATCAGAAAGTCTCTCGAAGTAATCGGGTGGCAGCGCATTGTCGACGATCAATACATGATGTTCGACTTCAGGGGCTGCGCGTGCAAAGATCCGCTCGATTTTCTCATCTGCTCCGGCATAAGATGTGGTGCCGAAGCGTGCGAGCAGAGTCAGGACACGAAGTTTTGTCATGCGAGCCTTACCTGCTATGCGCCATCTGACGGAAAATGCGTTCGCGTGCACGCCAGCGTGCGCCGTCAGCTTCCCGCGCGAGCCGCTGGCCGAATTCAACCACGCGACCCGCGACGCCTGCCCAGTCGAGTGGTCGGGCGTTAAGCATCAAAGATTGTCCGAGTGTAACCTCAATAATATCCTCGTTGTTTAGCAGGCGATAAACCATCGTAACGAGCTCATCAACCGTGCTAAACTTCGCAAGCCGGGCCTTCCCTGGTGATATTTCACCGGCGATCTCTTCGAGTAAGGGGCTTGCGCGTGCTACGACTGTTGCGCCGGCGGCAAGGCCCTCTAGGATTGGCAATCCGAAACCCTCGTAAAAGCTCGGATAGACTACGACCTTAGCTTCCGCATACATATACGCAATTTGGTCATGCGAGAGTTTGCCGCTTGCGTGTGCTTCGACGTTACCAAGCTCGAAGGGTAACTGGGCGAGGCATGTCACACGCTGGAACGGGAAGGCATTTGCAAGTACATCGACGGTTGAAGCGACGTCTTTATGGCGTAAGTTATTGCCGACTACGAAGATCGTATTCCGTTGAGGGGGGGGCTTTTTCTCCACCTCACGTTGATATTCAGATAGATCGAAGCTGTGATGATAAACAGAGCGTGGCATGTCGGCGCGCATCGGAAACCTTCTTGAGAAGAGGTCGCACGTATAGGCAGAATTGAAAAGAAGGCCGTCAGTGTGTTCCCCTGCAAATTGAAAGGCGCGAATATGCGACTCTTCCGAAAGGTAGACCGTATCGATTCCTATTGAATCAAGAAGAGCGCATCCAATTGCGCGGCCCCAGCCATGGATCTCGCGCCAGAGTTCCATGTCCCAGACTTGGCTTAGCCGTAGCACCGTGTCGTATCGTTGCGACCCAACTTCGATCAAAAATGTAACGTTCGGAAAAATCTTATCGAGTTCATGGAAGGTCCGAGACTGTGGTAGAACTAGGACGACAACGTTATCGTCAAGGCCGCGGTGGTTGAGTCCACGGAGAACTCCCAGAATACTGACTGCAGTGCCGTTAAATCCAGGCTCCATGTTACGTGCGTCAAGAAGGAGGCGCGGGCCCGCGCACTCATCGCCACGAATTGCGGCCGCAAGTCGCTCAAACCGCAAAGCTTCATCACGCTCAAGCCGCTTTACTACGGCATTCGTATCAGCGTTCCGCGCAAGGCGCTCGATGTCGTCTCCCATTGGCAATCCGCCGCAGGTCTCTGGTGGCCCGAGCACCGGCACAATACGGCGATTGTCGAGGACGGTCGAGAAGCCGGCGCGACGAAGTTCGGAAAACCAAGCACGCAAGCAAGTACCAAAATTTTCGTAGCATGAAGGTGCAACAATGCCTGCCAGCGCATCCGCTCGAACGAGTGTCACGGGCTCGAAAGTCTCGGAGTGGATTTGCGAAGGAGGTAAATCGAGCAAGACTCTGCGATGCATTTGTAGCCTATCGGCGGCGGGACGTTCGGCAAGCGTCCAGACCTCTGATCCTCGGGCTAGGCCAAGGCGCGGCACGGCAAGTCCCGTTAGTGGATCCTTTCGCACTAGTGCTTGGAGAGCGCGTATACTTTCAATCAGCGGGCGCGCCAGCCCGAAAATGACGAGTAAGTCTGCCTTGCGCGCTTCAGCACGGCTCCTGATCTCCTCTAAAAGCCGCGCTGGGGCCAGCCGTCCGTCATGTGCCCTAAAGTTTAGTGAGCCACTCACGATTTCCGGTGGCTCGGCGTCGAGAACAACCAGATCAACGCATGCTTCTGCGGCAGCCCATTCGAGGTCATCACCAAGGACTTTGCCAGCGTCTAGGGGCAATCCCAGGGAAAAAATTTGTGGCCGCGTCAAACACAAGACGATTGACAGCGATGGCGAGCGAAAGATCGGGGCAATCATACCAATTTCGTTCGTTTATGCTTGCTCCACCAGCCAGAAGGCTGCTGCGCGACCATATAGCGCCCGAATAAGCTTCGTTCAACACCCAACCAGCGTCCCGCTTCGGCGTAGACGGTATCCCCGCCAAAACGCTTAGAAAGCTGCGTGCGTGTTGACGACGTGGGCAGTCGTGGCGGGGTTACTAGCTTGGAGATGACCGCGTCCGCGAATTCGGGCCAAGAGCGGACGACAGAGCAGTTCGTTAGAAGGTCCGTTGCAATGCCATCGACGCCGTTCGGCCAAGCAACGAGTGGCCGAAAGTGTGAGAGTGCCTCGACACTTTTTACTTTTAGACCTGTACCTGCTACGACTGGATTAATGACGAGGCGTGCGGCTCGATATTCCGACGTCAAGTCGTCTACAATTCCGAGCGGTGTGACGCCGGGTATGCCGTTTGACACTTCGGCGCCCATGCTCCCAACAATGCGCAGTTCGGCCTGAGGAACAGCGGCGCGAATTCGATTCCAGGCGAAGCGCAGGAAATCCGCCATCCCTTTTCGGTTTAGGGCATTGCCGGAACCGACAACAAGGACGCGGGTTCCCTTAGGAGACGAGGCAGAATCCACAAAGTCGAAGTCCACCCCCATTGTTGCAACAGTGAGATTCGGGGCGAGGCGGCGCACTAGCTGTGCCTCGCGCGACTGAATCGCAAATATCGCATCCGCTCTTCGCATCAGGCGACTTTCTGTCTCAGCAGTGAGTGTCAGGCCGTCGGCTACACCAAAGTAACGTACTTGATCCAATTTCGCGGAGAAAAGGTCATGCATGTCGATAAAGGAGCGATTTTTTCGATCCATCAGAGGGAGCCAGCGTGTCATGAATATGTAGTTTATGTAGAAAGTGATCTTTTCATCAAGGTTCTGCAAGCACAACGCGGCTTCAATCAATGCGTCGAAACAAAAAGTTCGTTCATGATGTAGGATTGTCCCCTCGTGACTAATCTCTGGCTCATCAAGGATGGGTCCCATTGCACGGATCTTTCGTCCGGAAAGCGCGTCAAACCTCAAACGACCGCTACGGCTCTGAACTCGAATCTCGCCTCCGCGCTCGACGACTGCCACATCGCCATATCGCTTGCCGATTTCGTCGATCTGGTCGTCGCTGATTTGACTGTCGAGAGGTCCAATCAAGATCGCGGTCCGAAAGCCTTTAGCCTGGAGCCAATTAAGAAAACGCCCAATCCGATACTCGTTCCCTGCCCGCATAGGGTAGGGCGGTACATGCGTGACGCAGACAAGCAAGGGGCCATGCGGGTTGGCGGCTTCGCCAGGTTGTGTTGGCCGAATTTTGCGAACCGAAAAGCGAGGCTCCAATGAGATTGGAGCGGCCACTGATGCGGCGGCAGCTACTTCCTGCTCTGCAATGTCGGCCACCTCGACCGGGCGAGCATGCCGGCCTTCGAAGCGGCCGGTGAATGCGTAGTCGACAAGTGGATTTACCCCTTTAGCGGCAATGATCGGATGATCTGTTAGATACGCAGTAGTCGAGAAATTGGGTCCGGGATCGCGTCCTTCGGACATGCCGAATTCGAGATAATGAAACAGCGGATCGGTCCCGCTGACCGGCACATCAGGATAGCGTTGACAATACCAGTTTTCATCAAAGCCGGCCTCATAAAGCGCATCGCGAAACGGTGTCGCAATTTCAAGAAGACATGCGCTTGCCGAAATCTTTTTGCGGCCCTCGGAAGCTCCCCAATGCAAATAATGAGAGAGCGGGTTTCTTCCGGCTTGCGCAACATCATAATGATGAAGCAGGTATCCATCGACCGAGAAATTTGGACCAGGATCACGGCCCAAGCAAACTCCAGTATCCATAAAATCTAAAAGTAGTTCGAACGGTGTCAAGTTGTGTAGGTTATAGGTTTTGGCGTACCAATCAAAGTCAAAGAAATTATTTGGTTTGAATCCAGCTGTTGCTCCAGCGCGCTTAAAGTGATCCAGGGCCGATTCTTCAGGGTGCATCTGGTCGAAAAAATTGGCTTTATACCATTGATCGTCGACCATCGGATCAAGATCCAGAAGTCGGAAAAATCGATCTGGCGGCGTCATCTCGTTAAATGCTTCGAGGGGCAGGCGCGCGTTACGGGATGCGCGATAGAGATCCCGCAAAACTTGGACCATTTCAGCGCGGGCATTGTGTTTGGCGATAGTGCCGTAGTCGAGGGCTACTTGGGCTGCTGTGGCTTGACGGCGTTCTTTCCGTGCTTGTTGGGCGACGAGTGCGACGGTTGTGCGTGCCTCATCGCGTTCAGCTTCGGCGATTTCGGCTCGGATCGTCGCGTCGGCAAGCGCGCGTTCTAAGGCGTAGGATCGAGAGTTCGTCCGTGCAAGTTCTGTTTCGTACGCGTCGATCGCGATCACCGCAGATTCTGCTGAAAGTGCGATATCCGCTGTAGATGCCAATGAAGTGAGGTGACGAATCTGATTCTCTAGAGTTGCTAGAGCATCGCTCGCGCGAATAAGCGAACGGAGATTTGCATCTGCTGTCATTGGCCGAATCTGCTCTTCGAAAATCAACTATTCCATCGAAAAAATTCGAAGCGCGAATATGGCACTGCTTCGTACGCTACAGTCAAATAACTTATACTGAAAAAGTGTTTTAAGCTAGAGTAGGATGCCGAGGTTAATGGCTTTAATTGAGCCGTGTTTCAGTACGCCTGCTCATCGCTAGGTTCTGAAATCATGTAGGCGCCAAGATGTCGACAAGGTATAAATTCCTATTGCTGTTGTATTTAGAGATTCTTCTACAAGGGCCTTCCTGAAAGTAATTAATCTTAACAATTAGATTATTTGCCCGTCATTCTTGGAAAATGAACTGTGATGGATCGCTGAAAAAATGTAGACAACAGATTCGAGGCTTGATTAAGTGCGAGATCGGGATCGGAAAGACGAGTTCTAGCTAGGCGAGCCGCTACAGCTAACGAGGTGTGATCTCAATGTGCAGATAAGCGGCTGGAATTCATCTCACGTGCGCTTATAAATATCTTGAACGCGGACGATATCATCTTCGCCAAGGTACGATCCAACCTGAACCTCGATCAATTCAAGCGGTATCTTGCCGGGATTGGCCATGCGATGGACGCAGCCGATCGGCAGGTAGATCGATTCCGTTTCATGCACGATGATCGTCTCGTCGTTGCGCGTCACTTCGGCGGTGCCGCGCACGACGACCCAGTGTTCGGCTCGATGGAAATGCTTCTGCAGCGACAAAATGCCGCCCGGCTTCACGGTGATCCGCTTGACCTGATAGCGCGCTCCCATGTCGACCGAGAGGTACTTCCCCCAGGGGCGCTGGATTTCGCGATGGGCGCCGGCTTCCGATTCGCCGTGGGCGGTGATGAGCGCCACCATCTCCTTGACCTTGTCCGCCTTCGCCTTGGGGGCGACGAGGACGGCGTCGCGCGTCGAGATGACCGCGATATCGTCGAGGCCGATCACGGCGACCAGTGCATCCTCTGAGCGGATGAGGTTGTTCGCGCCGTTCAGGACGTAGCCGCGCCCTTCAATGACGTTGCCGTCGGCGTTCTTCTCGGACAGGTCCCAGACCGCCGACCAGCCGCCCACGTCCGACCAGCCGAAATTGCCGGCGACGACGGCTGCCTTTTGAGTGCGCTCCATCACCGCATAGTCGATCGAAATCGTCTTGGCCTGGCTGAAAGCGGCAGCGCCGAGGAGCAGGAAATCGAGATCGGGCTCGGCTCTGGCAATGGCTTCGGAAACCGGCGTCAGGACGTCTGGTTCGAAGTTTTCGAGCTCCGTCCGCATGGTCGCTGCGTCGAAAATGAAGTTGCCGGAATTCCAGAGATAACCATCCAGCAAATACTGCGCCGCGCGCTTTGCATCGGGTTTCTCTACGAAGGCGGCGATGCGGCGGGCTCCGTCCGCGATGGCCTCTCCGGGCTGGATGTAGCCGTAGCCCGTGGCCGGAGACGTCGGGGGGATGCCGATCGTGACGATGCGCCCTTGCCCCGCGATGGTGCCGGCGTGGCGGCAGGTTTCGACGAAAAGATCGCCGTCCTGGACGACGTGATCAGCGGCGAAAACGCCCACGATGGCATCAGGGGCGCGGGCAAGCGCAAGCTCGGTTGCTGCAGCGACCGCGGCCGCAGAATCGCGCCGCATTGGCTCGAGCACGATCTGCGCTGACAATCCACAGGCCTGAAGCTGCTCCTGAACCGTGAAGCGATACTCGACATTGGTGATGACGATCGCGGGCGTGAAGACCTTGTCGTTCGACAGGAGTTTCACCACCCGTTGAAAGGTCGAATCCTGGCCGAAGAGTGGGATGAATTGCTTCGGCATGGTGTCGCGCGAAACGGGCCATAGCCGCGTTCCAGCGCCGCCGCACATGATGACAGGTATAATCTTCGAAGGCATGGGCTGTAGACCTGCGCGACTCTCTGCGTCAGGCATTCAATAAAGCATACCACACGATCATTCCATGAGGAATGCGTACAAGAGTTGCCGTTTTTGATTATGACGTCTGTGCTACGGATGAGGCGCTTTCGTGATGCTGCGGAACTGCCTTCGCATAGTCCGGGTCGACGCAGTTCCAAATGATGGAGCGCCAGCCCGGCCATCGATTCGATTGCTTACGGCGGGCGTGGGGACACGCTCGCTGCCAGCAAGCATCGGGGACCCGGGATTGCCGATTATCCAAGCCTCGTCGCAATATCATGCGACGAGGGATATTTCCGATGAAGAGATGGGCCGAAGCCCCCTTCTCACGCCAACACAAACGACTGCTGCAGCACGTCGCGCGAATCCAGTCCGAGCTGCACGTCGAATTGACCGCTCTCGACCACTTCCTTCAGCTCGCCATTGACGAACTTGAGCTGGTCCGGGCCGATCTCGAAGCGCACCATGCGGCTTTCGCCGGGCTTCAGCGTCACCTTCTGGAAGCCCTTCAGCTCCTTCACCGGCCGCGCGATCGAGGCATAGGGATCGGCGATATAGAGCTGCACGACATTCGCCCCTTCGAAGCTGCCGGTATTGGTCAGCGTCGCCTCGGCGGTGAGCTTCTCGCCGCGCTTGATGCGGTTGGCCGAGAGCTTGAGGTCGGTCAGGGTGAACTGGCTGAAGCTTCGGCCGAAGCCGAACGGATAGAGCGCGCCCTGCTCCTCCTCGAAATATTGCGAGGTGTAGTTGCCGGGCTTGCCCTCCGTATAGGGGCGGCCGATCCGCAGCGCGTTGTAATAGGTCGGGATCTGGCCGGCCGAGCGCGGGAAGCTGATCGGCAGTTTGGCGGAGGGGTTGTGGTCGCCGAACAGGATGTCGGCGATGGCGTTGCCGCCCTCGGTGCCGGCGTACCAGGTCTCCAGCAGCGCGTCGGCATTGTCCTTTTCCCAGCCGATGGCGAGCGGGCGACCGTTCATCAGCAGGACGACGAGCGGCTTGCCGGTCGCCTTCAACGCCTGGAGCAGCTTGCGCTGCGAGCCGGGCATCTCGATCGTGACGCGGCTCGACGATTCATGCGACATGCCGCGCACCTCGCCGACGACGGCGATCACCACATCGGCCTGGTTGGCGACGGCGACGGCCTCCTCGATCATCACGTCGAGCGGACGGGAATCCTGGATGACCTCCGGCTTGTCCCAGTTCAGGAAGTTCAGGTAGTCGACGACCTTCTGGTCGTCGAGCACGTTGGCGCCGCGCGCGGTCAGCAGCTTCGCCTTGCCTTCGATCGCCTTCTCGATGCCGGCCTTGACCGTGATGGCCTGCTCGGCGACGCCCTGCGCCGACCAACTGCCGAGGATGTCGAGCCCGGAATCGGCCAGCGGTCCGACCAGCGCGATCGTGCCCTGCTTCTTCAGCGGCAGGGTCTGGTTGCGGTTCTCCAGCAGCACGATGGTGTCGCGCGCGATCTCGCGGGCCGGCTCGCGGTGCAGGCGGTCG
>NZ_JBMDKB010000046.1:0-19074 GCF_057809495.1 Allobosea sp. FG18 | reverse complement strand
CTCCTTGATCGACGGACTCTACTCAAATCTGGAGGAAGATCAGGGTCTCAGGTCACAATGCCCATCGCAGTCGACGGAGCTTCAAGCCGGACCAGGATTGGCAACTCGCGGCGATCGCGGAGCACTACGCGCGATCCGACAGGCGGGACACCTATCTGGGCGATTGGCATACCCATCCCAATGCCCGGGCGGCTGTTCTTAGCTGGACGGACAAAGCCTGCCTGAAGGCGATCATCAAGACCCCGAAAGCGCGAACGACCCTTCCGATCATGATGCTGGTCTGCGGCGCTCCGGGAGGCTGGAGCTTTCACCCGAAGGTATGCCGTCTGATCAGGCGATACCGCGTGTTCGAGATGATCGAGGCAACCGACGCCTCAGTAGCCACATACGAATAGGGCCGCACGCGCCGAGGCAAGTCAGCCGGCAGTCCGACGCGCTTGTCGGTCCTCGCGGGCATGTCGCTTTTCGGGCGGGCGGAAGCGCGCGGTCAGGCGCGGGGCCTGGCCCGGGAGCGCAACCGGATCGACGAGATCGCGCAGGTTACGCTGGCCGATCATCACGATTACCGGTTGCTGCGGCGGATTCCGGGAATCGGACCGATCAACGCTCTGACAATCCTGGCCGAGGCCGGAGACCTGCGGCGGTTCGGCCATTACCGCCAGTTCCTGAAGTTCTGCGGACTCGACCTCGCGACCTGCCAATCCGGTACCTTCCGCGGTCGGACCAAGCTTTTGAAGTAGGGCAATGCCCGCCTGCGCCGAACATTCTGGATGGCGGCGCAGGTCGCCGCACGCCAATGTGACAACAGCTTCCGCGATAAGCTCGGTCGCTATATTGCCGGCCACGCGGACGATGCCGATCGCCGTCGCAAGGCGATGACCGCGCTCACCGCCAAGATGGCGCGGGCGGCGCATGCCGTCGCCAAGGCGGGAACAGAATACCGACCGTTTCTGTAGCGGTCGGGCGCCAGGTGGAAGGCCCCCTCTCTGCAAGAGCCGTGAGGGCGCCAAAGGCGACCCTGTAGGCCTTCCACCTGGGTGCGCATCTCGTCTTGAGGACGGTGAGGGCCACGGCCGCGTCAGCGCCGCTGGATCCCGTGTTTGCTATGGCTGGGAGCGATCCTGTCGACGGTGGAAACCATCTGGATCAGCTTGCTGCCAACGTCGGCGATCTGCCGGCGCGATGAGACCCGCTGGCCAAAGCCTAAAGCTGCTTCACGACATAGGACGTTATCGCTGACCACGACGAGCGCGAGGACGGAAGCCCCAACGCAAACGCTTGACCTTCCTATTATGGGAAGGCCCAACCTTACCGCAGCTCATCGATGCGTATGCGGAGAATGGTCATGACCGACACCCCGACCAGTAAGGGCCATGGCCATCATCATGACCATCGCGCCCCTGGGGGCCATGACCATGAACACGCCGGGGAAGCCGGGAAGGTAAAGGACCCGGTCTGCGGGATGACGGTCGACCCGCACGCAACCGCGCACCGGGCGCGATACGAGGGCAAGCCGTATTACTTCTGCTCCTCCGGCTGCCAGTCAAAATTCATGGTGGAGCCCGCCAAATACGTCGAGCCAGCGGCGGCCCGGAAGGCGGAACCCGTGCCGGAAGGCACGATCTACACCTGCCCGATGCATCCCCAGATCAGACAGGTGGGACCCGGTTCCTGCCCGATCTGCGGGATGGCGCTCGAACCCGTGCTCGCGACGGCGGAGACCGGCCCCAGCCATGAACTGATCGACATGACGCGCCGGTTCTGGATTGGACTCGCGCTCTCCCTGCCCGTGATCGTGCTGGAAATGGGCGGGCACCTGACGGGTCTGGGCCACTACGTCGGCCAGCAGACCTCGAACTGGGTCCAGATGCTGCTCGCGACTCCTGTCGTGCTGTGGGCCGGCTGGCCGTTCTTCGAGCGTGGCTGGCAGTCGCTGGTTTCGCGCAACCTCAACATGTTCACGCTCATCGCCATGGGGACGGGCGTTGCCTGGGTCTACAGCATGGTGGCGACGCTGGCGCCCGGGATCTTCCCGGCCGCGTTCCGAGGCCATGACGGTTCGGTGGCCGTGTACTTCGAAGCGGCCTCCGTCATCACGGTTCTCGTCCTGCTTGGGCAGGTCCTCGAGTTGCGGGCGCGGGAGAGCACCAGCGGGGCCATTCGCGCGCTGCTCGACCTCGCGCCCAAGACGGCCCGGAGGATCATGCCTGACGGCACCGAGCAGGAGGTCCAGCTCGACACCGTGCAGGTCGGTGACCGCCTGCGGGTGCGGCCGGGCGAGAAGGTCCCGGTCGACGGCGTCGTCGTCGAGGGGCGCAGCGCGGTCGACGAGTCGATGGTCACGGGCGAGTCGATGCCAGTCACCAAGGAGGTCGGCGCCGCGGCCATCGGGGGCACGATGAACCAGTCCGGCGGACTCGTGATCGAGGCGCAGAAGGTTGGGCACGACACGATGCTGTCGCGGATCGTCCAACTGGTGGCGGAGGCCCAGCGCAGCCGCGCCCCGATCCAGCGATTGGCCGATCACGTCTCGGGCTACTTCGTGCCCGCGGTCATCGGCGTGGCGGCGCTCGCCTTCATTGCATGGGCCTTCTGGGGTCCCGAGCCGCGGCTCTCCTACGGCCTCGTCGCGGCCGTGGCGGTGCTCATCATCGCCTGTCCCTGCGCGCTCGGTCTCGCCACGCCGATGTCGATCATGGTCGGGGTCGGCCGCGGCGCCCAGGCGGGCGTTCTGATCAAGAATGCCGAGGCCTTGGAACACATGGAGAAGGTCGACACCCTCGTGGTCGACAAGACTGGAACCCTCACAGAGGGCAGGCCATCCGTGACTGCTGTAGTTCCAGCTCCGGGCTTTGACGAAGCCGAAATCCTGCGCCTGTCGGCCGGCGTGGAACGGGCGAGCGAGCATCCGTTGGCGCTGGCCATCGTCGCGGCCGCCGACAAGCAGGGTATCGCCACAGCGCCGGTCGCCGATTTCGACTCGCCCACCGGCAAGGGCGCGCTGGGTACCGTCGAGGGGCGGCGCGTCGTGCTCGGCAACGCGGCCTTCCTGACCGAGCATGGCATCGTCCCCGATCGCCTGGCAGAGCAAGCGGACAGGTTGCGCGAGGACGGCGCCACGGTGATCTTCGCCGGAATCGGTGGAACGGTGGCGGGTGCCATCGCCATTGCCGATCCGGTCAAGAGTTCGACGCCGGAGGCGCTCGCCGGGCTCAGGGCGGAAGGCATCCGGGTCGTGATGCTCACCGGCGACAACTGGACGACCGCGAGAGCGGTCGCCAGGCGGCTCGGTATCGACGAGGTCGAGGCCGAGGTTCTGCCCGACCAGAAGAGTGCCGTGGTTCAGCGTTACAAGGCGGACGGCAGGGTGGTCGCCATGGCGGGCGACGGCGTCAACGACGCGCCGGCGCTGGCGGCGGCGGATGTCGGCATCGCCATGGGCACGGGCACCGACGTGGCGATGGAAAGTGCTGGCGTGACCCTGCTGAAAGGCGACCTCACCGGAATCGTGCGGGCGCGACGGCTGTCGCAGGCCGTAATGCGCAACATCCGCCAGAACCTGTTCTTCGCCTTCATCTACAATGCGCTCGGCGTGCCGGTGGCGGCGGGAGTGCTCTTCCCGTTCTTCGGGATCCTGCTGTCGCCGATCATCGCGGCGGCCGCAATGGCACTGTCCTCGGTCAGCGTGATCGGCAACGCGATCCGCCTGCGCACCGTACGCCTGTAGTTCCCGGACCGGGCAGTTCCATCGGGAGCCGCTCGGTCCGTCCGACTGTTTGATGCAGCGCAAGGTTTCGGTCCGCCAGCCGGGTAGACTTTTTGCAATGAAGAGGCGTCGCAAAAAAGCTCTGTCTCCGTTGATGGCCATGCTCCTCGCGGTCGCCGCGATGGTTCTCGTGGTCGGTCGTATGGCGACGCCTGCCTTTTCGGCGCCCGGTCCTGCCACTCACCTGTCCTTGGTCATGGAGCATGGGCACGTCGACCCGGCGGCGGCCTCCATCCATCACGGCCGAAACGCGGATCAAGACAACGCCGAGGGAACGGCGGGCGGCCCCTCTTGCGACCAGGCTTGTCTCGGCGCTTCCTCGAGCTGCCTCGTCGTGCCCCCCGCGATGATCCGTGCCGGTGCCCCTTTCCCAGGATGGCCCGAAGCCGTCTGCCTCCAGCCGGGGAATGACTTGATGCTGACCGGGGCAATCCCGGAGGTGCGATTCAAACCGCCAAAATCCATCGCGTAACCCAACCGAATCCCGACCCCGCCGCTTCCGTGACGTCGCGGCCTGCGTGGGCACCGGGCCCCTGTTCAATTCGAATTCGGAAGGACAATGCGATGTTCGCACGCAGAACCCAGATTGCACTCGCCCTCGTCACATCCCTTGGCGCCGCCGGCGCCCGGGCCGACACGATCGTCGTCGCCAACGAGAACGGGCAGAGCCTCTCCATCATCGACTCCCAGACCTCGAAAACCACTACGGCGGCGATTCCGATCTCGCCGCACAACGTCGACGTCACCGCCGATGGCCGCCTCATCCTGGCGACCGGTATGCCTGCGGCACAGTCCGGCAGCCATGCGGCTCACGGTTCCGCAGGCGGGCAGCTCATTCTCATGGACGTCTCTGGCGACGCGCCCGGCGCGCCGCAGGTCGTGGCCGTTGGAGGACATCCGGCGCATGTCGTTCCCGACGCACAAGGGCATTTCGCCTACCTGACCGACGCCGAAACCAACTCGGTGGTAGTGGTCGATATCCCGGGGCGTAGGGTAACCGGTCGCATCCCCGTGCAGAACTACCCGCATGGACTGCGCCTATCGCCGGACGGCAACCTGCTCGCGGTCGCCAACATGAAGAGCGACACGGTCTCGTTGGTGGATACGCGCAATCCGGAGAGGGCCATGCATATCTCCGTCGGAAAGCGGCCGGTCCAGGTCGCGTTCGACCGGAGCGGCCGCATCCTCGTGGTCTCGCTCAACGGCGAGGACAAGGTCGCCATCATCGACGTCGACGCTCGCAAGCTGCTGCGGAAGGCCTCCGTCGGAAACGGACCCGTGCAGGTCTACGTTACGCCGGACGGCAAGGCCGCCCTGGTCGCGAACCAGGGCTCGGCGGCGAAGCCGGACAACCGGGTGTCGGTCGTCGCGCTCGAGGACGGCAAGCTGATCCGGAACGTGACGGTCGGCAAGGGAGCGCACGGCATCGTCATCGCTCGCGACGGTCGCACGGCCTACGTCACGAACACCTACGCGAACACCATCTCCGCGATCGATCTCGGCAGCCTCTCGGCCGGGAAGGCCTATCCGGTGGGCAAGGGGCCGAACGGCATCGCCGCCCGCTAGGTGCCAGGAAGCGGGAGCAGACCGGGTGGGCGGAACGAGCCTTGCCGGTACCCCGCTTGATTTCGCTCAAGGCACCGTTCGCCAGCAAGGTCCAAGATCGGCACGCTCCGCACCGGGAGAGATCGACATGCCCACCACACCGACTCCTGCCCCCGAGTCGCCACGAACCTGGCGGACCCTGCTGATCAACACGCCTCTGGGTTGGGTCTGCTCGCTAGCGTTGGCCACTCTCGGCATCTACCTCCTCGCGAACCACGGCGTTCATATCGTGACCGCACTGCCCTACCTCCTGCTGCTGGCCTGCCCCCTGATGCATCTGTTCATGCACGGCGGCCACGGCCACCACGACAAGCGGGGGTGACCGCCCAAGGCCGGGCCGGCTGCGGCCCGGCTGAGAACATTGGGGGCCCTTGCAGCCCCGGGACCAATGGCTGCGCCCGACGCAACCTGATCGGCGCTGCCTGCGGCCATTCCGCGAAAGCTGCGCCGACGCCGTTCTTACCCTTTTTGACCGCTCAAAGGAGACACTGCCATGAAGATGTCCGTTCTCGCGACTGTCCTGGTTACCCTTGCCGGGCCCGCGCTGGCCCAGGCGCCGACTTCCAGTGACCCGCACCATCCAGGTAATGCCCCCAAGGCGCAGGCCCAATCCACGGCGCCAGCAAAACCTCAGGCGATGCCCGGCCAATCCGGAATGCCAATGCCCATGGGCCAGATGATGCAGGGTCAAGGCATGCCCGGCGGCAGCCGAGGGATGATGGGCCAGTTCTCGACCGAGGATATGAGTGCCTTCGCCGAAGCCCACATCGCGTCCATCCATGCCGGGCTGAAGCTGACCGCCGGCCAGGAAAAGCTATGGCCTTCGGTCGAAACCGCGCTCCGGAACCTGGCGACCCTTCACCTCAGCCATATGCAGGCCAATCGCCAGACGGGAGGCATGACGGCAAACGATCCGGTGAACATGCTGCGCACCATGGCCGATCATATGAGCCAGGGATCCGACGCCATGCGCAAGCTCGCGGACGCTGCCGCGCCGCTCCACGCGACCCTCGACGAGGCCCAGAAGCGGCGGCTGCCGGCACTCGTCCGGATGGGCAGCCGAGGCATGATGGCGCAAGGCATGATGGGGCGGGGAATGATGGGGCGGGGAATGATGGGACCCGGCGGTGCCATGATGCCCGGTGGATCCGATGGTGCTGACGACGACACCCCGAACAAGCACTGATGCGCCACCCCGGATGGAGCCAGGCTCGCAACGAGGTCAACCCTGCTCCGAACCAATGAAAGCGGGCGGACACGGGGTTGTCCGCCTTCGCAAGAGCGCCCTCGCAATGTACGTGCCGTCGCGACATCGGCGCGTCGTGATGAATCGCCGCTTGACCTTACCATCATGGTAAGGTGCAGGCTGTTCTCATCGTCGATGAGAAACGGAGACCATTCCATGTGCGGATGCAACAACCACTCCTCCCGGCCGGACCAGGCGGCCGAACGTGATCCGAATGCCCTGACCTTGCGGATCGAGGACATGACCTGCGGTCACTGCGCTGGCACGATCAAGAACGCGATCGAGACGGGACTGCCCGGCACGCAGGTCGAAGCCGATCCGGCTTCCAAGTTGGTGTCCGTCCGCGGGAGCAGCGACCTGGCATCCATCAAGGCTCTCGTCGCCAAGGCCGGCTATACCCCGGTCGCAGCCTGAAGGAGATGCTCATGCTCACCCGCCGCCGCTTCCTCGCCGTTCTCGGAACCTCTGGCGCCGCGATGATGGCCGGACGAGCCTTTGCGCAGGCCACCCTGCCGAAGGTGACCGTGACCAAGGATCCGAACTGCGGCTGTTGCGGCGGCTGGGTGGAGCACATGAAGGCCGCAGGCTTCCCCGTCGAGGTCATCACATCCTCGGACGTCGACCAGGTGAAGCTCCGCCTCGGCGTGCCGGGCGACCTTGCCTCCTGCCATACGGCAGAGGTGTCCGGTTACGTCGTCGAAGGTCATGTGCCGGCTGACGCCGTCAAGCGCCTCCTGGCCGAGAAGCCGCAGGCTCGGGGCCTCGCCGTTCCGGGAATGCCGATGGGCTCTCCCGGCATGGAGGTCGCCGGCAAGGCGCCGGACAACTACGAGGTCGTCCTGTTCGGATCTTCGGGCCGGACCAGCTTCGCGCGCTACCGCGGCGTACACCGCGTCTGATCCCGGAACGCCATTTGCTCGAGGCCCTGGCGAACCGTTGCCGCGTCGATTTCGGCAGGCTGACGGCAGCCGCGACCGTGAACTTCGGCGAACGCCGGTATACGATCGGCGACCAGATCCTGACGCGGGACACCCTGAGCCGGAAGAGGCTGCGGGTTTACCCGAGCTTGTTGCCTTCGAAGCCCAGATCGGCCCACCGGATCTCGGTGACCGAGCATGCCCAGGCCTTCGACTCGAAGGCTGGCGATAGCTTTTCGCAGAATGGGCGATCGAACGCGGCATTGTGCGCGATGACGAGGTCGGCGGGTTCGACCAGAGCATCGAGCGCCGCGATATCGATGCCGTGACCGGAGACCATCTCATCCGTGATGCCCGTCAGCCGCGTTATCTCCGCGGGGATCGGAGCGGATGGCTGGCGCAGGCCGCTATTGACACCGACAACATCCCCGATCACGCCCGCATCGTCGTAGGTGAAGCTCACCGCGCCGATCTCGATGATCTCGTCCCGGGTATGCAAGAGGCCGGTGGTCTCGGTGTCCACCAACACCGCGAGGTTCGGGAACGCGCTCTTCGCCCGCGGGACGATCGGGCGAGGCATTAGCTTTCGCAGCACCCTGAAGTAGCCAGGGGCATCGTCGAACAGGTCAATCTGGATTGCTGCGATCTTCATGCGGCGACCCTAGCCGTTTTCTTCGTCGCCAACTGCCAGCAGTAGTCTCCGGCCGCAAATTGGAAGCGAACCCGCGACGCATCCTTGGAAGCCAAAACTGGTGGGCAGGGCTCAACCAAGGTGTGATGCACCAGGTTGAGCCCGCTCTCGATTTAGATCATTCGCTTGATCTCAGCATAGGCGCCATTGGTCTTCAGCGTGATCGTCACATCCTTGGCGCCGCGATTGCGCCAGAACCAGCCATGGGCGCCGTCACCCTCAGCCGTCAGAACGCCGTCGTCGCTGGCGGCACCACGTCCCTGCTTGTAGCTCTTTTCCTTGCCGCCGCCGGCCGGGGTGCCGTGCATGTCGTAGTTCACGACGCCGCCGTCGGTGGCCCAGGAGAAGTTCACCTTGGCGCCCGCCTTCATCGTCAGCTTGTACTCGACACCTTCGCTGGGCTTCAGGGTGATGACTGTTTCGTCCTTGCGTCCGGCTGCCTGGGCGACGACCAGCCGCTCACTCGCCTGGGCGGGAGAAACGAAGAGAGCCGCGAGCGCGCTGCCGAGCAGGCTGGAACGCTGATCCTGCGCCGGACGAGCCGGCTGCTCCATGAAGCTCGTTGAATCCTTCTGGCGATCGCGCTCGGCTTCCTCGGCGAGCTGGGTCTTGATCTCGCCCATCTCGGTCAACTTCAGCATCCGGCCGACCCCGGTCGGGTCGATGGCGTACTCGGCCGGGAGCACGATGGTGACGAGGATGCCAGCCGCGGCGACGAAGGCGATGGCGGTGGAGCGCAGGAGCTGGGCCGAGGTGGGCAGTTCCGCGCGGGTCGGGATGTCAGTGTTGTACATGGGTGCGAACCTCAAGCTTGCGAGATGAAATAGCCGGTGAGCTGGTAGCCGATCAGCACGAACCCGGCGGTGAGCATGACGGTGTTGGCGGCGTAGGCATGGCGCCAGAAGCTGTTGGTGCGGCGCCAGAAGCCCATCGCGATCAGGATCATCGCCAGGGCGGTGAGCTGCCCGATTTCGACGCCGACATTGAAGGCGAGGAGGTTCGGGACGAGGCCGTCCGGCGAGATCTTGTATTCGAGGATCTTGGTCGACAGGCCGAAGCCGTGGAACAGGCCGAAGATCAGAGTCGCGACCTTCGTGTTCGGCTGGAAGCCGAGCCAGCGCTGGAAGGCGCCCATGTTGTCGAGCGCCTTGTAGACGACCGACAGGCCGATGATCGCGTCGATGAGGTAGCTGTTGATCCCAACGTTGAAATACACGCCGAGCAGCATCGTGGTCGAGTGGCCGATCGCGAACAGGCTGACATAGATCGCGATGTGCTTCAGCCGATAGAGGAAGAAGATCACCCCGAACAGGAACAGGATGTGGTCGTACCCCGTCACCATGTGCTTCGCGCCGAGGTAGACGAAGGGGATGATGTTCACCCCCGTGATCTCCTGGATGTAGCCCTTGTCGCCTTCAGCGACGGCGTGGGCGAGTGCTGCGTTCAGGCCGATCAGCCCAAACATCGCAGCAAGCAGGACTATGAACAGAGCGCGCAGCTTGCGACGCCCCGCCAATGAGGATCGTTTCATGTGATTTCCGAGATGTGTCGTGAGGGAACGCCGCCTTGGGCGGCGCGCTTTCAAGCGACAGTGGATCTCGGCGGTCGATCGAGGCCGTGACGCAGGCCCAGCTCGGTATCTTGCGGTTCATGCCGCATCATGGTGCCGACGAAACGCGGCATCCCGAGCCGGGGCTGAGCGACCAGGTTGGCGGTCTCGTGAACATGGTCGGAGGTGTTGTGACCGTGAACATGTCCCGGGACGCGCTCATCCGGCTCGCCCTCGTCATGCGAATGCCCGTGATCGGCGATCGTCGCGGCGAGTTCGGCGTGGCGCTGGGCTTCAGCCTGGGCCATCGCATAGGCGTTGTGGCCCGACTGGACGTGGACCGCGGACAGCAGCATCGCGAACACCGCCAGGAAGGCGGCCGCGAGGCTCGATCTGATTCTGATGCTGCGACGCGGCATGACGAACAGCTAGGGACACCATTCTTAACGAAAGTTTGACGTGATGAACTGAAGGCACCGAATCGCGCTTTGACTCATCCTATCCAGGGGGATACCATCAGCCATGTCCGAAAGCCATCTGCACGAGAGCCATCCCGAGATCGCCAAGCGCCTGAAGCGGGCGGAGGGCCATCTGCGCAAGGTCATCGAAATGATCGAAACCGGTCGGCCGTGCCTTGAGCTCGCGCAGCAGCTTCACGCGGTCGAGAAGGCCATCGGACAGGCCAAGAAGAACCTGATCCAAGACCATCTCGATCACTGCCTCGAAGACGTCGTCGGTCCTCTCGCACGCGAACAGCGCCGCTCGATCGACGAGTTCAAGGAGATCGCCAAGTACCTATGAGAACGTGATGCCGTCCTTCGCCGACCTGATCCAGCAGAGTGCCTCTCACGCCTGGCTGTTCATCCCGAGCGCAATCTTGCTCGGTGCGCTGCATGGCCTGGAGCCGGGTCACTCCAAGACGATGATGGCCGCGTTCATCGTCGCGATCCGTGGAACAGTGACGCAGGCCGTACTCCTCGGCCTGGCGGCGACGGTTTCCCATACGCTCGTGGTCTGGGGCATCGCGATCGGCGGCATGTACCTCTGGCAGGGCGTCGCCCCGGAAACGTTCGAGCCCTATCTCCAGATCACCTCTGCGGTGATCATCGTCGGCATGGCCCTTTGGATGCTCTGGCGCACCTGGGGAGACCAGCAGCGCGCCAGGCTGGCCTCGGGACATAGCCATGGCGGCCACGGGGGCCACAGCCACGGAGGACATGGCGGGCATAGTCACGGCGGGAATTCGCACGGCCCCGCAACGGCAGCCGCGCATTCTCACCATGGCCACGAGGCCGATATCCGTCGCATCGACACCGGGCATGGCGTCATCGCCGTCGAGGTCTTCGAGGATGGCGTCCCGCCGCGCTGGCGCATTCGTACCGAGCGGGGCCATGCCTGGGCAGCCAAGGACGTCGGCATCGTCACCGAGCGGCCGGACGGCTCGCGTCAGGCCTTCACCTTCGAGAGGCGTTCCGGGCTCCTCGAATCCGTGCAGGAAATCCCCGAACCCCACGAGTTCATGGCGCGGGTCAGCCTCGGCCATGGCGACCACACCCATGATTACGATCTCTCCTTCGTCGAGGATCACGCCCATGGCCACGACCACATGCATGAGGAACTGCGTGGTCTGGATGTCGCGACCGATGGCTACCAGGACGCCCACGAGCTGGCGCATGCCAACGACATCCGCCGCCGCTTCGCCGACAGCAACGTCACGACCTGGCAGATCGTCCTGTTCGGCCTGACCGGCGGCTTGATCCCCTGCCCGGCTGCGATCACCGTGGTGCTGCTCTGTCTCCAGCTCAAGGAGTTCACGCTCGGCTTCACGCTGGTATTGTGCTTCTCGATCGGTCTCGCGATCACGCTCGTCTCCGTCGGCGCGGCGGCCGCGCTGAGCGTCCGTCACGCGACGAAGCGCTGGTCCTGGTTCTCGACCTTCGCGCGACGTGCGCCCTACTTCTCCGGAATCCTGCTGATCGGCGTCGGCCTCTATGTCGGCATCCACGGCTGGATGGGGCTCTCCTCCCAGGCAACGCGTACGGCGCAGGCTGCCCTGGTCCTGCCGCCCGGCGGCTGATCAAAACCGCATCGGACGATCATGCTCGACGTTCTTTCCAACCGAACCTACCGGCACCTGTTCCTCGCGCAGATCATCGCGCTGCTCGGGACAGGTCTTCTGACCGTCGCGCTCGGCCTGCTCGCCTTCGAACTTGCCGGCGACAAGGCGGGCGCGGTTCTCGGCACTGCGCTGGCGATCAAGATGGTCGCCTATGTCACGGTCGCGCCAGTGGTCGGTGCCTTCGCTGCACAACTGCCACGGCGCGCCTTCCTGATCGCGATGGACTTGGTGCGGGCCGCCATTGCCCTGCTGCTGCCCTTCGTTTCCGAGGTCTGGCAGATCTATGTCCTGATCTTCCTGCTGCAATCGGCCTCGGCGGCCTTCACGCCGACCTTCCAGGCGACGATCCCAGACGTGTTGCCGGAGGAGGCCGACTACACCCGCGCTCTATCGCTCTCCCGGCTGGCCTATGATCTCGAAAGCCTCATCAGCCCGGCGCTCGCCGCCCTCCTGCTCAGCCTGATCAGCTTCCACTGGCTGTTCTCGGGCACCGTCGTCGGCTTCCTCTGCTCCGCGGCTCTCGTGCTGTCGGTTTCATTGCCCATGTCGCCAGCCGTTCAACGTGAGGGCGGCATCTACGACAAGACGACGCGCGGCATGCGCATCTATCTCGCGACGCCGCGCCTCCGCGGCCTGCTTGCCCTGAGCATGGCGGCGGCGGCCGGCGGCGCGCTGGTGATCGTCAACACCGTGGTGATCGTGAAGGGTTGGCTTGGGCTCGGCGATGGGCAAGTTGCGATGGCGCTTGCCTGCTTCGGGGGCGGCTCGATGCTTGCGGCGCTGGTCCTGCCGCGCCTTCTCGACAAGCTTCCCGACCGGCGCGTCATGCTGGTCGCGGCCTGCTGGCTCGGCCTCGTGCTCACGCTCTTCGGTGCGGCCTTGTTCACCGCCTCCTGGACGGATGTCGCGACCACGACGACGGTCGCCGGAACCTGGATCTGGCCCTTGCTCCTGGTGACCTGGCTGCTGCTGGGCATCGGGTATTCAGCGGTACAAACGCCCTCGGGCAGGCTGCTGCGGCGTTCCGCCCAGACGGCGGATCGTCCCGCCGTGTTCGCGGCGCAGTTCGCGCTCTCGCATGCCTGCTGGCTCGTCACTTATCCGCTCGCGGGGTGGCTCGGGGCCGCGCTCCCGCTCTCCATGACTGCCGGCGTCTTCGCGGCGTTGACCTTCGCCGCTGTCATCGTGGCCGCGCGCGTCTGGCCCGCGGCCGACGCAGAGAGCCTGGTTCACAGCCATGACGACCTGCCGCCTGACCACCCGCACCTCGCCGATGCCGACGGACATCGCCATGACCATGCCTTCGTCATCGACGATCTGCATGAGAAATGGCCTTCGCGGGCCGGTTGATCCGGGGCTCCGATGGATTGGCTGGTCTCGCTCCAACGCGGGCTGCACGCCGACGCGCTGGCGGCGCTGAAAGCGATGCAGGATGCAACATTATCGGTCTGCCGCCCCTCGCTGACATGGTCGCGTGTTCCGCTTCGGGTCGGCACGATCAAAGCCATCGCCGCCTGCTCCGTGGCAGGACTACTCTACGGTTTGACCAGCGGAATGGTTTGAGATCTCGGCATTGCGTTCGGCCGCTCTTCGTTTCGGAGCATGAGCGGCTCGGAGCACAGCAATGCGACGGTGCTCAACACCATTTGTGGAAATTGGCCCTGAGGCCCAGGGCGCCATCGCCTGGATTGGACGTCGACGCATGTCGTCATCTGGCATCGTTCCGACGACAGGCCTCGAAATCGACGGATCGATAGAACGACAATTATCTTGAGCTGAAATTCAAGACGGGCCCGCATGCGCCCGCAATATCGACGAATCGAACTCCTTCGCCTTCGAGCACGGATAGAACGGCATCACGAACCCGAGCCTGCGGGCGCCGAACCCCTGCTTCGAATTCCGCCAGGGTTTGCCGTCGAATTTCGGCTCGCTCGGCCAACTCAGCCTGGCCCCAACCCAGAAGGCCCCGGGCAGCGACGACGAGCGGGCCGGTAACCATATCCCCGGAAACGAATCGAACATTTTGTTCGAAACCGGCATTGAGCTCTGGCGGCCTCGAGGGCGCCTGATCGTCAGTCGGCATCAAGCCTCCTTCTCCGCCGCAGCCATTCCGAACCGCCGCGTCACCTGGCGCGGATCCATGAAGCGAGCGCCGGGAATCCCTTTCCCGGCAACGCGGAGCCTTGCCATGAATCCCATGCCATTGACGATGGCCATCAAGCAGCCCTCGACCAATCCTTTCGGACCAGCCGATCAACTTCACCACGCTCTGGATGCCAGGCTCCTGGCGGACCCTCGCGTTCGCGATTTCCAGCGCAGCCCCTGTGATGAGTTAATCCTATCTTCCTCAGTTGCTCCTCCAGGGTCCGCTATGAGGACGGTCCGGCTAATCGATCGGATTCTTGGTATTATTGCAATCCCCGGCGACTCGATCCTCCTCTCGTCACTTCGGCGAAGGCTTCATAATCATCTATATCCATTAGAAATTCTTATCGTCAGCGAACGATGGCTTCGACGGCGGCTTCATTTCGATGGCTCCGAACTGATCGCTTCCTCCGCTCGGTACCCCGTGCCGCCGCTCTCCCGCGTCCTGATAGCAGAGCACTTGACGGAATCTGGCGGGAGTTCGTACCTCGTCGATTGTGCAGCCCGCGTTGCCGGAGTGCAGGATCCCATTCGTGCGGTGCTTGCACTGGCCGCCGCCAAGGCCGTGACGATCGATATCACTCGTCCGATCGGGCCGTTGACAGAAGTCTCCCTGCCGCCTTCACGCTGAAGGCCGCGCACCTCTATAGCCGGACGCTTCACGTCGCGGCCGTAACGTCCCGTCTCGGCGTTCATCAGTTCTCCATCGAGGACGGCCTCTGGCGCGAGTTTTCGCCCTCAGAAGGAACGACTTCGACGATGCGGATGTGAGGGCGTCTGAGATTAGGCTCTCGTTGGGCTCGGAAGAGCCCCAACCAAGATTGCACCCCATCCTCGATTTTGGGTACAATTTTGGTCGAGCTTGGCAGCCGGGCTAGTCCTTATGTGGCGACCTTTGCTGCCAACCGGCGTTTGGAAACGAAACGGTTGCCGAGAGTCCGCCACTCTCCCTGTTCCTCAGCTCGAGTATGCTCCCGCTGAGATTCGCAAGCGCAGCTTCCGCAATCGCCAAACCCAGCCCGCTTCCACTGTGGTTCTGTCCGCGGCCCCGATAGAAGCGCTGCCTGACCAGCGCGAGCTCATCGACGGGAATTCCTGGCCCCTCGTCCTCGACGGTGAGGCTGGTCTCTGCGGCTCGGCGCCAGCGCACCTTCCCTCCAGGGGGGCTGTATCCGCACGCGTTCTCATGGAGATTGCGCAAGGCAAGCCGGAGGTTGTCGGGGTCGCCGGTGATTGCGAATGCATCGAGCTCCGGATCGATCTCGACGATGAGATCGTCTCGCAAGCGCCCCTTGTCGATCTCGCGCAGCAGTGGTTCGATCGCGATGGGGATCATCACCGGTCTCGCGACATCGGCGTCGAGGCGGGCAAGCGCGAGCAACTGGCTCACGAGGCGTGCAGTACGATCAACTCCTTCGATGATCTTTCCTAGGGCCGACTGGCGCATTTCCGATTGCTCGGCAGCCCTGGCGATCTGGGCTTGCGTGCGGATCCCGGCGAGAGGTGTGCGCAATTCATGCGCGGCAAAGGCAGTGAACTCCCGTTCATGCCGCCGCGCTGCCTCCAATCGCCCGAACAAGCCGTTCAGAGCGTCGGTAACGGGGAGAACCTCGTCGATCGGCTTGCCCCGCAGCGGCATGAGATCGTCGGCAGCCCTGCCCTTCAGGTCGGCAGCGATCTGCTTCAAGGGGCCAAGGCCGCGCCCAATGCTGAGCCAGATGAGTAACGCGAACAGGGGCAGCATCACCAGGGTCGGCACGACGAGACCGAGCACGAGGTCCTGAACGAGCCGGTCGCGCAAGCCGAGCCGGTCGCCGACCAGGACCCGCACGCCCTTCGCGGCATCCTCGATGGCATAGACGCGCCAGGTCTCGCCATCGAGGATGCTATCCGAGAACCCTTCCCGCTGCTCGGTCAGGCGTTCCGTTGGTGCCGTACCCGAAGCAGCGACAAGCCGACCGCTCAACGACCAGATCTGGCAAGAGAGCTGCCGCTCATAGCTGCTCGTATCAATCCTCCCGGGTGGTACCTTCGCGATCGCATTGTCCGCCATTCCTCCATCGTCGCGGACCAGCGACGAAACCATGCGCGCGGCTTCCTGAAGGCGTGTGTCGAGGACGCGCTCCAGCTCGCGCTTCGTGCCAAGGTAGATCCAGATGGTCGCAGCGAGCCAGATCACGCCGGTCGTCGCGACCAGGATGAGGAACAGCCTTGCGCGAAGCGAGGTCACGGTGTCGGCCTCAGGCGATAGCCGACACCCCGCACGGTTTCGATCACCTCGCGGCCAAGCTTCTGGCGAAGGTTATGGATGTGAACCTCGATTGCGTTGCTCTCCACATCCTCCTGCCAGCCATAGAGGCGTTCCTCCAACTCTGCGCGCGAGTGGATCATCCCGGGACGCTGGGCAAGCGCGCGAAGGATCGCGAATTCGCGCCGAGTCACATCGAGCGGTTTGCCATCGCGTGAGACCAGGTGAATCGCCGGATCGAGGACGAAGCCGCCCGCGGCGATCGTTGAGGCCGCCCTGCCCTCGCCGCGCCGAGCGATAGCGCGCAGCCGTGCCGCGAGTTCATCGAGATCGAATGGCTTGCCCAGATAGTCATCCGCTCCGCGATCGAGCCCCGCGATTCGATCGCGTGTGTCGTCGAGTGCCGTGAGCAGGAGGACAGGCCTACGCTCGCCACCTGCCCTCAGACTCTCCAGCAGGTCGAGCCCGGAACCGTCCGGCAGCATGAGGTCGAGCACGATCACGTCAAAGGCTCCTGCGGCCAAGGCATGCCTGCCATCGGCGCATGAACCGACAACCTCCGCGCTGATGCCATGGATCTTCAGGCCCACACTGAGGCCGTCGGCAAGGATGGGGTCGTCTTCGACGATCAGAACGCGCATGTCATTCCCTCGACGCCGGATTTCTCCCTCCAGCTTAAGGCTGCCTTAAGCTGGCGAAGCTCGATGGCCGCATCGTTCCCGCATGGGAACCGCAGATTGCCCGCGACGGCGGGAACTGCTCAGGCTGTACATCGAAGAGAGCGCGAAGCCATGCATCACGATCGTCGCACCATTCTGGGAGGACTTGTCCTCGCCGCGGCGGGCCTCCCTGGCCTGGCTTCAGCTCAGGAAGGGCAGATTGACGCAAACGCCATTCTCAATGATCCGGACGCGCCCGTTGGCGGCAATCCGGAAGGCGACGTCACCATCGTCGCCTTCCTCGATTACAACTGCCCGTTCTGCAAGACATCGGCTGTCGAGCTCGCCCGGGTCATGAAGGAGGACGGCAAGATTCGGCTCGTCTACAAGGACTGGCCGGTCATCGCCGAAACCTCGGTCTATGCCGCCCAGCTTGCTCTCGCGGCGACCTACCAGGGCGGATATCAGAAAGCGCATGACGCGCTGATGGCGACCCGGGGAAAGCTGAGCAAGGAGCAAATCTCGGCGGCGATCAAGGGGGCCGGGCTCGATCTCGCACGCCTTCAGGCCGACCTCGATGCCCACGGCGACAAGATTCTCGCGCTGCTCAAGCGCACCATGGCTCAGGCCGACTCCCTCGGGCTGCAAGGAACGCCGACCTATCTCGTCGGACCGTTCCGTACCTCGACGCTGGATTACAAGGGCTTCAAGCAGGTCGTATCCGACGCCCGCAAGAAGCAGGCTGGCCAGTAGGGGCGACGGAAATGGCTTCTACCTTGCCGATCCGCGGTGCCGCGGTCGTAATGCTCGCTGCGTTGGTCGCCGGTTGCACGACCATGGCCCAACGGCCTGAGCCGCCGCCCGCGCCGCGATTCAGCGCCCTTGACGTTGAGCGCTATGGTGAGGTCGATGGCGAACCATTTCATGTTCCGGCCGTCTCGCTGGAGGATCTTCAGCCGCGGAATCTGCGTCAGCTCGTCGAGTATCGGACGAAGGAAGCGCCGGGCACCATCGTCGTCGATCCGAAGCATCGGTTCCTTTATCTCGTGCAGGAAGGCGGGAAAGCTCTGCGCTACGGGGTGGGCGTCGGCCGCGAGGGACTGGCCTGGTCCGGATCGGCCAATGTCGCGACCAAGCGCGCGTGGCCGAACTGGACGCCGACTCCCGACATGATCCGGCGCGAGCCCGGCAAATATGCGAAATGGGCTGGCGGGATGAGCGGCGGCGCGGATAATCCGCTCGGTGCCCGGGCGCTGTATCTGTTCAGGGATGGCCGCGACACCCTGTATCGCATCCACGGCACCAACGAGCCCGAGACGATCGGCCACGCCGTCTCGTCGGGCTGCATTCGCATGATGAACCAGGACGTGATCGACCTCTATCGACGCGTCTCGGCAGGCGCAAAGGTCGTGGTCCTACCGGGTTGATCGCCCAGCGGCGGGTGGCATGCATCTGATGTGTCGAGCGCGGCTCCGCGCTTTCCTACCTCCCTGCCATAGGTCCCGGGTTCTGACGAACGAAGGCATGGGGGCTTTTCCCCATCTCCCCTCGAAACGCGAAGATGAAGGCGGAGGGAGAGCCGTAGCCCAGTTCCATAGCGACGCTGGTCACGGACATTCCGCTGCTCAACAGTTCGATCGCGCGGAAGACACGCAGTCGGCGCCTCCACGAGCGCAGCGGCGCGTCAACTTCCGCTTCGAAGCGTCGGGTCAGCGTCCGAACCGACATGCCCAGTTCCCGGGCCCAGTCATCGGCGCTCCGCTCGTCGTTCGGGTCGAGGAAGAGCGCTTCGCAGATCTTGATCAGCGCTTCGCTTCGGGGCCACGGAAGAGCGCTCGGTAATTTTGGTGCGCGACGGAGTTGGTCGAGGATCAGCGCCACGACGCGGCCACGGTAACCATCGACATCCTCCTGCTCGCTGATATCCGCGGCTTCGACGATCAGCGCCTTGAGAAGCGGCGTCACCGAAAGCACCGACGGTTCAACGGGAAGGTCCTTCCCGAAATTGTCCGCGATCCACAGACTCCGAAATTCCGCACCGAGCAGCGAGCCAACCCGATGCGGGACACCGGTCTGTGTTTCGGCGTGCAAGTTTGACCCCATGAGGCGGGGGATCGGCGTCCAAGTTT
>NZ_JBMDKB010000045.1:0-21100 GCF_057809495.1 Allobosea sp. FG18 | reverse complement strand
CAATCGTTCCAATGTTGCAGTGCGGCTTGTTCCGCGAAAACTTCTCTTTGGCCATCGTAGCCTCCGTCAGATCTTGTTCAAATGGTCAGTCGGGTCGGTGCGGGGTTCAGGCGTACTTGGCCTGGACCTCGGCGGCCACCGCCGACGGCACCTGCTCATAGTGGTCGAACTGCATCGTGTAGTTCGCGCGGCCCTGCGAGAACGAGCGAAGCTGGTTCACGTAGCCGAACATGTTCGCCAGCGGAACCATCGCGTTGATCACGACGGCGTTGCCGCGCATGTCCTGGCCCTGGATCTGGCCACGACGCGAGTTCAGGTCGCCGATGACCGAGCCGGTATAGTCTTCCGGGGTCACGACTTCGACCTTCATGATCGGCTCGAGCAGCACGGAGCCGCCCTTCTGCAGACCTTCGCGCAGCGCTGCACGGGAGGCGATTTCGAAGGCCAGGGCCGACGAGTCGACTTCGTGGAAGGCGCCGTCGATCAGTGTGACCTTGACGTCCACGACCGGGAAGCCGGCGAGCACGCCCGAGCCGATGACCGAATTCAGGCCCTTCTCGACGCCGGGAATGTACTCCTTCGGCACCGAACCGCCGACGACCTTCGACTCGAACTCGAAGCCCTTGCCGGTCTCGTTCGGCTCGATGACGAGCTTGACGCGAGCGAACTGGCCGGTACCGCCGGTCTGCTTCTTGTGGGTGTAGTCGATCTCGGCCTTCTTGGTCAGCGTCTCACGATACGCAACCTGCGGCGCGCCGATATTGGCATCGACCTTGTAGGTGCGGCGCAGGATGTCGACCTTGATGTCGAGATGGAGCTCGCCCATGCCCTTCAGGATGGTCTGGCCGCTCTCCTGGTCGGTCGACACGCGGAACGAGGGATCCTCGTTCGCGAGCTTCGACAGGGCGAGGCCCAGCTTCTCCTGGTCGGCCTTGGACTTCGGCTCGATCGCGATCGTGATGACCGGCTCGGGGAACTCCATACGCTCCAGAATGACCGCGTTGACGGGATCGCAGAGCGTGTCGCCGGTGCGGACGTCCTTGAGGCCGGCCAGGGCGACGATGTCGCCGGCATAAGCCTCCTTGATGTCCTCGCGGTTGTTCGCATGCATCAGCAGCATGCGGCCGACGCGCTCTTTCTTGTCACGGGTCGAGTTGATGACGCCCTGGCCCGCCTCGACCTTGCCGGAATAGACGCGGCAGAAGGTGATCGTGCCGACGAAGGGGTCGTCCATGATCTTGAACGCGAGCATCGCGAACGGATCGGAGTCGGTCGGGTTGCGGGTGGTCGGCTCTTCGGTCTTGAAGTCGATGCCTTCGACCGCGCCGCGATCCACCGGCGACGGCAGATAGTCGACGACGGCGTCGAGCAGCGGCTGCACGCCCTTGTTCTTGAAGGACGAGCCACAGAGGACCGGGTGGAACGCGCGGCGCTGAACCGCAGTGCGGATCAGGCGGCGCAGCGTGGCGGCGTCCGGCTCGGTGCCTTCGAGATAGGCTTCCATCGCGGCGTCGTCCATCTCGACGGCAGCCTCGACGAGCTTCGAGCGGTACTCGGCAGCCTTGTCGGCGAGATCGGCCGGGATGTCCTGCTCCTCGTACGAAGCGCCGAGCGCCTCGCCGTTCCAGACGATCGCCTTCATCTTCACGAGGTCGACGACGCCGGCGAAGTTGGACTCCGAACCGATCGGGATCTGAAGGCAGACGGGCTTGCCGGCGACGCGGTCAATGATGTCCTGGACGCAGCGATAGAAATCGGCGCCGATCTTGTCCATCTTGTTGACGAAGACGACGCGCGGAACGTCGTACTTGTCGGCCTGGCGCCAGACGGTCTCGGTCTGGGGCTCGACGCCCTGGTTGCCGTCGAGAACGCAGACGGCGCCGTCGAGCACGCGCAGCGAACGCTCGACTTCGATGGTGAAGTCGACGTGGCCGGGGGTGTCGATGATGTTCAGGCGGTGGTCCTGCCAGAAGCAGGTCGTCGCAGCAGAGGTGATCGTGATGCCACGCTCCTGCTCCTGCGTCATCCAGTCCATGGTAGCAGCGCCATCATGGACTTCGCCGAGCTTGTGGCTCTTGCCGGTGTAGAACAGGATGCGTTCGGTCGTCGTCGTCTTGCCGGCATCAATGTGGGCCATGATGCCGAAGTTGCGATAACGGTCGATGGGATGGGAACGGGCCATGATCGTGCTCTGTGTCTCGGTGCAGTACGCCGCTTACCAGCGGTAGTGCGAGAAGGCGCGGTTGGCTTCCGCCATCCGGTGCGTGTCTTCACGCTTCTTGACGGCGTTGCCGCGATTGTTGGCAGCGTCCATCAGCTCGGCCGACAGGCGCTCCACCATGGTCTTGTCGTTGCGGCCGCGAGCGGCAGCGATCAGCCAGCGGATGGCGAGCGCCTGGCGGCGCTCCGTGCGGACTTCGACCGGAACCTGGTAGGTCGCGCCACCGACGCGGCGGGAACGAACCTCGATCGCCGGAGCGACGTTCTCGAGCGCCGACTTGAAGACACCGAGCGGTTCGCTCTTGGTCTTCGCCTCGATGATATCGAAGGCACTGTAGACGATCCGCTCGGCGGTCGACTTCTTACCTTCGTACATGACCGAGTTCATGAACTTGGTCACGACGATATCGCCGAACTTCGGGTCCGGGATAACTTCGCGCTTTTCGGCACTGTGGCGGCGGGACATCGTCTAGTCTCCGTAAATCTTCAACGCGGCGAACCGGCTCAGGCTGCTCGCCCGGCCGGTCAGGCCGAAATTACTTGGGACGCTTGGCGCCGTACTTCGAACGGCGCTGCTTGCGGTTCTTGACGCCCTGCGTGTCGAGCACACCGCGCAGGATGTGATAGCGCACGCCGGGAAGGTCCTTCACGCGGCCGCCACGGATCATGACGACAGAGTGCTCCTGGAGGTTGTGACCCTCGCCGGGGATGTAGCCGATCACCTCGAAGCCGTTGGTCAGGCGAACCTTCGCAACCTTACGGAGCGCGGAGTTCGGCTTCTTCGGGGTCGTCGTATAGACGCGCGTGCAAACGCCGCGCTTCTGCGGGCAATTCTCAAGCGCCGGGGCGGTGTTACGCGCCTTCACGGGCGACCGCGACTTGCGGATGAGCTGGCTGATTGTCGGCATTCTGGCCTCTCGCCCCACTGAGCGTTTGGAAATTCCTGGTCAATCTCCCAGGCCGAGCAAAGCCATGACATAAACGAAGCCGCGCCATCGGCGCCCTTTCAGGGGCCTCAGGCGCGCTCGCCAGCAGAGGAACACGGAAAACCCGCGCTCATGCATCCTGCCATGTCGTCAATCGACGCTGGAATTCCGACGGAGTTTCGGTCGCGAAACTCGCTTGCGAACCATGCGCAAGCGACAAACGTGTCCGACAGCCGTCGACAGTGGCGCGCTTATGACTCACGCGAAGATTCGCGTCAACCCCGGATTCCGGTTCCAGGCCCGTTTAGGCCTGCATTTCCGCCACCCACTGGGCGAATGGCGGCACCGAACCGGCTACGGCTGCATGCCGCGCGCCGATCGTCAGCATAACGGCCGTAAACAGAGCGTAAAGCTCCCTCGAGTTCCAGCTCCCGCATGATCCCCAGGAGAGAATCACCGGCCAGGGGGAAGCCCTCCCGGAGAACAGCAGCCGCAGCACCCCTGCCCTAGCGAACCGCCATTCGAGCCAGAAGCGCGGACAACTCGCTCTGCCGCGTTACACCGGTCTTCTGGAAGACGCGCTTCAGGGTCGTACGCGCCGTTTCCTCGGTGATGCCGAGACGCTGGCTCGCCTCGCGCGGCGCCAGCCCCACCCCGACCAGGGCCGTCAGGCGTGCCTCGGCCAGCGTCAGGCCGAGAAGGTCACGCACGAGCGCCGGATCGGCGGGGCCGTTGACCTGCGAGCTCATGGCGACAGCGATCGCGGCGACATCCGCGAGCAACGCTTCGACCGCACCGCGATCCGCCCTCCGGACCGGGATCACATGCACGGCCAGGAAACCGTCGCGCTGGTGATCCTGCACGACGACCGGACGTGGCGCATCGAGAAGGGCCGTGTCGCCGAAAGCCGCGTCGGCGATCCGGGCCCGCAGCATATCGCGCGGCGCCTCCGCCCGTGCCGTCAGCCGCCCCCCACTGACCAGCAGGCCGTCCCCGGTGAGCGCCTGTCCAGCCGGATTGGAGAACAGCACCCGCCCATCGCCGGCAAGCAGGAAGACGCCGACCCCGAGCCGGGTTAGGGCATCCGCGAGCGCGTGCTGCGAGGCTTCGGCATTGATCAGCCTGATCCCGAGACGCAGGGCGTTCTCGACATGGCGCCCCAACCGGCCGAGGGTTTCGAGCTCAGCCTCCGACAGTGGCCCCCTCTCCGCGGCGCGCTGAACCGCTAGCGCGACACCCACGCGCGGATCGGGAGAGATCCCGACCCCGCCGAACCAGCCGAGGCCATGCGAGCGCAGAAACTGCGTGTAGAATGGCAGGCGCTTCCTTTCCTCCGGCGTGGCGATGTCGCGATCCGAGATCGTATCGGAACGGGCAATCGCCCCGCATTCAAGTGAGCGCGAGAAGCGCACGTCATGACGCCACCACTCCCCCGTCTCGTAATCCCGCAGGGCCGCCTCCAGCCCGGGCGAACAGATCGAGCCATAGGTGCCGTCGTCCCGCTGATAGATCATATGGGCGCCGACATCGCCGAATGAATCGGCGATCGCCTGCAGCGCGGCGGGCCAGCGCTCGGGCGCCGGAGCCGCGTCATAGATCGCCTCGACCGCCGCGACGAAGCCGGCCGGCGTCTCGTGATCGAAGGCTTCCCTGCCTTCTTGCCTTTCTGGCCAGCGCATCATGTCCCTGCAGCGCCCTGCTTTCGAAACCGGGAGTAGCTTCGCACCCTTAGAGCATCAGATGGCGTGAACAAAATGTGAGCAGACGGAAATTTGGTCCCCATCTCTCTGCGGCGAGAGCGCCAGGATGATCCGTATCCTTCAAGGCGCGCAGCTCAGGCATCGCCACGGCTGACACAAAAGAAAACGGCCGCCCGAAGGCGGCCGTTTGAGAGCATGAGGCTTTCGCCGGGCTGCTTATTCGGCAGCCGGGAGCACCGCGGCGGCTGCCTTGGCGGCCTTGGCCGCCGCATCCGCCTTCTGGCCGACGATGAGATCGTCGCGGCGCGTGGCCACCTGCTTGATGCGGGCGACCTGGGCGCCGGTGCCGGCCGGGATGAGCGAGCCGACGATGACGTTCTCCTTGAGGCCTTCGAGCATGTCCGACTTGCCGTTGACCGCCGCCTCGGTGAGGACGCGGGTGGTCTCCTGGAAGGACGCCGCCGAGATGAAGGAGCGGGTCTGCAGCGAGGCCTTGGTGATGCCGAGCAGGACCGGAACACCGGATGCCGGCTTCTTGCCCTCTTCGCGCAGCTTCGCGTTGACCTCTTCCAGCTCGATCCGATCGACCTGGTCGCCGGTCAGGATGTCGCTGTCGCCGGACTCGGTGATCTCGACCTTCTGCAGCATCTGCCGGACGATGACCTCGATGTGCTTGTCGTTGATGGTCACGCCCTGGAGGCGGTAAACCTCCTGGATTTCGTTGACCAGATAAGCCGCCAGCTCCTCGACGCCCTTGATCGCAAGGATGTCGTGCGGGGCCGGGTTGCCGTCGAGGATGTAGTCGCCGACCTCCACGACGTCGCCTTCCTGAAGGTGGATGTGCTTGCCCTTCGGGATCAGGTACTCGACCCCGTCGGAACCGTCATGCGGCGTCAGCGTAACGCGACGCTTGTTCTTGTAGTCCTTGCCGAAGCCGATCACGCCCGACTTTTCGGCGATGATCGCCGCGTCCTTCGGACGACGTGCCTCGAACAGCTCCGCGACGCGCGGCAGACCGCCGGTGATGTCGCGGGTCTTGGCCGAGTCGGTCGAGACACGGGCGAGCACGTCGCCGGCCTTGATCGCATGGCCCGGCTCCACCGAGATAATGCCGTCGACCGGCAGGATGTAGCGGGCCTCGCCACCACGGGCGAGCTTCGCAACCTTCCCGTCAGCGCCGAAGATGACCATCGCCGGCTTGAGATCGGCCGTACGGGCCGAACCGCGCCAGTCGATGACGACGCGCTTGGAGATGCCGGTCGCCTCGTCGGTCGTCTCGGTGATCGACATGCCGTCCACGAGGTCCTCGTAGCCGACCTTGCCGTCCACTTCCGCGAGGATCGGGCGGGAATAGGGGTCCCACTCGATCAGGCGCTGGCCGCGCTTGACCTTGTCGCCCTCGTCGACGCGCAGCTTCGAGCCGAACTGGACGCGATGGACCGCGCGCTCGGCTCCATCAGGGCCGACGATCACGATGGCGATGTTGCGCGCCATGGCGATGAGGTCGCCGTCCGAGTTCCGCGCGACGTTGCGGTTGCGCATCTTGACCGTGCCTTCGAAGTTCGACTCGACGAAGGACTGGTCGGCGATGGTGGCCGCGCCGCCGATGTGGAAGGTACGCATGGTGAGCTGCGTGCCCGGCTCGCCGATCGACTGCGCCGCGATGACGCCGACGGCCTCGCCCATGTTGACGGGCGTGCCGCGAGCGAGGTCGCGACCGTAGCAGGTGGCGCAGACGCCGTTCTTGGTCTCGCAGGTGAGAACCGAACGGATCTTCACCTCCTGGACGCCGGCGGCGTTGATCCTGGCGATGTCGCTCTCTTCGATCACGATCCCCTTGGCGACGAGGACGTTGCCGTCGACATCGACGATGTCCTCGGCCGTGGCGCGACCCAGGATGCGCATGCCGAGCGAAGCCACGATCTGACCGGCATCGACGATGGCGCGCATCTTGATGCCGTTATCCGAGCCGCAGTCGACCTCGGAGATGATCGCGTCCTGCGCCACGTCGACGAGACGGCGGGTGAGATAGCCGGAGTTGGCCGTCTTGAGCGCCGTGTCGGCGAGACCCTTACGGGCGCCGTGGGTCGAGTTGAAGTACTCGAGAACGTCGAGACCTTCCTTGAAGTTCGAGATGATCGGCGACTCGATGATCTCGCCCGACGGCTTGGCCATCAGGCCGCGCATGGCGGCGAGCTGGCGCATCTGCGCCGGCGAACCACGAGCGCCCGAGTGGCTCATCATGTAGATCGAGTTGATCTGCTTGTCGCGGCCGGTCTCGTCCTTCTGGACGGTCGAGATGCGGGCCATCATCTCCTGGGCGAGCTTGTCGGAGCACTTCGCCCAGGCGTCGACGACCTTGTTGTACTTCTCGCCCTGGGTGATCAGGCCGTCCTGGTACTGCTGCTCGTAATCCTTGGCGAGCGCGCGGGTCGTGTCGACGATATCCCACTTGTTCTCCGGCACGACCATGTCGTCCTTGCCGAAGGAGATGCCGGCCTTGAACGCGTGGCGGAAGCCCAGCGCCATGACGCGATCGCAGAAGATCACCGATTCCTTCTGACCGCAGCCGCGATACACGGCGTCGATCATTCCGGAGATTTCCTTCTTGGTCATCAGGCGGTTGCTGACGTCGAAGGACACGGCCGGATGGTCCGGCAGCGCGGTCGAGAGGATCACGCGGCCAGGCGTGGTGTCGTAGATCTTCGTGTACGGCTTGCCGTCCTTGCCGGTGCCGGTCCAGCGATACTTGATCTTCGAATGCAGCGTCACGACCTTCTCGTGCAGCGCGTGCTCGAGTTCGCCGAAATCGCCGAAGATCTTGCCCTGGCCGGGCTCGCCGTCCGAGACGATCGAGAGGTAGTACAGGCCGAGCACGATGTCCTGCGACGGCACGATGATCGGCATGCCGTTCGCGGGGTGCAGGATGTTGTTGGTCGACATCATCAGCACGCGCGCTTCCAGCTGCGCTTCGAGCGACAGCGGGACGTGCACGGCCATCTGGTCGCCGTCGAAGTCCGCGTTGAAGGCGGCGCAGACCAGCGGGTGCAGCTGGATCGCCTTGCCTTCGATCAGCACGGGCTCGAAGGCCTGGATGCCCAGGCGGTGGAGCGTCGGCGCGCGGTTCAGCATCACCGGATGCTCGCGGATGACCTCGTCCAGGATATCCCAGACCTCAGGCTTCTCCTTCTCGACGAGCTTCTTGGCCTGCTTGACCGTGGTCGAGTAGCCCTTGGCGTCGAGGCGCGCATAGATGAACGGCTTGAACAGCTCGAGCGCCATCTTCTTCGGCAGGCCGCACTGGTGCAGCTTCATCTCCGGGCCGACGACGATGACCGAGCGGCCCGAATAGTCGACGCGCTTGCCGAGCAGGTTCTGGCGGAAGCGGCCCTGCTTGCCCTTCAGCATGTCGGCGAGCGACTTCAGCGGGCGCTTGTTGGCACCCGTGATGACGCGGCCGCGGCGGCCGTTGTCGAACAGGGCGTCGACGGACTCCTGCAGCATCCGCTTCTCGTTGCGGATGATGATGTCCGGCGCGCGCAGCTCGATGAGGCGCTTCAGGCGGTTGTTGCGGTTGATGACGCGGCGATAGAGGTCGTTCAGGTCCGAGGTCGCGAAGCGGCCGCCATCGAGCGGAACGAGCGGGCGCAGATCCGGCGGGATGACCGGGATCTGGGTCATCACCATCCATTCCGGCTTGTTGCCCGATTCCTGGAAGGCCTCGATGATCTTGAGGCGCTTCATCAGCTTCTTGGGCTTCAGCTCCGACGTTGTCGTCGCGATCTCATGCTTGAGGTCGGCGTTGATCTGATCGAGGTCGAGCGCGCGCAGCATCTCGCGGATCGCTTCCGCGCCGATCATGGCGGTGAAGGTGTCGGCGCCGTACTCTTCCTGGCAGCGGACATACTCTTCTTCCGACAGCAGCTGACGGTCCTTGAGCGGGGTCAGACCCGGCTCGATGACCACATACGACTCGAAGTAGAGGATGCGCTCGAGGTCCTTGAGCGGCATATCCATCAGGAGGCCGATGCGCGAGGGCAGCGACTTCAGGAACCAGATATGCGCCACCGGGGCGGCCAGCTCGATATGGCCCATGCGCTCGCGCCGGACGCGGGCGAGCGTGACTTCCACGCCGCACTTCTCGCAGATGACGCCCTTGAACTTCATGCGCTTGTACTTGCCGCACAGGCACTCGTAGTCCTTGATCGGCCCGAAGATGCGCGCGCAGAACAGGCCGTCACGCTCCGGCTTGAACGTGCGGTAGTTGATGGTCTCCGGCTTTTTGATCTCGCCATAGGACCAGGACAGGATCTTCTCCGGGCTCGCGATCGAGATCTTGATCGCGTCGAAGGCCTGCTGGACCGGCTGCTGGCCGAAAAGGTTCATGACCTCTTGCTTCATCGCCTGTCTCCTCTAGCCGGCGGGGACGAAGGCCACCCTGCCCGGCTTCTGAAATCCGTGGCCGGCGGCATCAGTGCCGCCGGCATGTACCCAAGGCTTGGTTAACGACTTATTCAGCCGCCTCGGCCGGCGGCAATTCGCCCGGCTTCGCCTTGTTGTTGACGAGCTCGACGTTGAGGCCGAGCGAGCGCATTTCCTTGACGAGCACGTTGAAGCTCTCCGGGATGCCCGCCTCGAAGTTGTCCTCGCCGCGCACGATCGACTCGTAGACCTTGGTGCGGCCCGCGACGTCGTCCGACTTCACCGTCAGCATTTCCTGCAGGGTGTAGGCGGCGCCGTAGGCTTCGAGCGCCCAGACCTCCATTTCGCCGAAGCGCTGGCCGCCGAACTGCGCCTTGCCGCCCAGCGGCTGCTGGGTGACGAGCGAGTACGGACCGATCGAACGGGCGTGGATCTTGTCGTCGACCAGGTGGTGCAGCTTGAGCATGTAGATGTAGCCCATCGTCACCTTGCGGTCGAAAGGCTCACCCGTGCGGCCGTCATAGAGGGTCGACTGGCCCGAGGAGTGCAGACCCGCCTGCTCCAGGAGCCGCTCGATATCGGCCTCCTTGGCGCCGTTGAAGACCGGCGTCGCCACCGGCACGCCGCGGCGCAGGTTCTGGCCCATCTCGACGAGCTCGTTTTCGTCCATCGAGGCGACGATCTCGTTATCCTCGTAGACGGCGTCGAACTCGGCCTTCAGCGCCTTGAAGTCGTGGGACTTCTTGTAGGCGTCGAGGGCCTTGGAGATCTGCTTGCCGAGACCGGCGGCAGCCCAGCCCAGATGGGTCTCCAGGATCTGTCCGACGTTCATTCGCGAGGGCACGCCGAGCGGGTTCAGCACGATGTCGGCATGGGTGCCGTCCTCGAGGAACGGCATGTCCTCGACCGGCACGATGCGCGAGACCACGCCCTTGTTGCCGTGACGGCCGGCCATCTTGTCGCCCGGCTGGATCTTGCGCTTCACCGCGACGAAGACCTTGACCATCTTCATCACGCCCGGAGGCAGCTCGTCGCCGCGCTGCAGCTTCTCGACCTTGTCGAGGAAGCGCTGCTCAAGGCGCTTCTTCGACTCGTCGTACTGCTTCCGCATCGCCTCGATCTCGGTCATCAGCGAGTCTTCGGCGGTCGCGAACAGCCACCACTGCGAGCGCGGGAACTCGCTCATCGCCTCGCGGGTGATGACCGTGTCCTTCTTGAAGCCCTTCGGGCCCGCAAGGCCGGTCTTGCCGGTCAGGATCTCGGCCAGACGCGCGAAGGTGTTGCGGTCCAGGATCGCCTGCTCGTCGTCACGGTCCTTGGCGAGACGCTCGATCTCCTCGCGCTCGATCGCCTGGGCGCGCTCGTCCTTGTCGACGCCATGGCGGTTGAACACGCGGACCTCGACGATCGTGCCCTGCACGCCCGGGGGAACCCGCAGCGAGGTGTCGCGCACGTCCGAAGCCTTCTCGCCGAAGATGGCGCGCAGAAGCTTCTCTTCCGGCGTCATCGGGCTTTCGCCCTTCGGCGTGATCTTGCCGCACAGGATATCGCCCGCAGCAACCTCAGCGCCGATATAGACGATGCCGGCTTCGTCGAGGTTCTTCAGCGCCTCTTCCGAAACGTTCGGAATGTCGCGCGTGATTTCCTCCGGGCCGAGCTTGGTGTCGCGGGCCATGACCTCGAACTCCTCGATATGGATCGAGGTGAAGACGTCCTGGGCCACGATGTTCTCGGAGAGAAGGATCGAGTCCTCGAAGTTGTAGCCGTTCCACGGCATGAACGCGACGAGCACGTTGCGGCCGAGAGCGAGCTCGCCGAACTCCGTCGACGGGCCGTCGGCGACGATGTCGCCCTTCTTGATGATGTCGCCGACGCGGACCAGCGGACGTTGCGTGATGCAGGTCGACTGGTTGGAGCGCTGGAACTTCTGCAGGCGATAGATGTCGACGCCGGGCTTGGTCGGGTCCATCTCGTCGGACGCGCGGATAACGATACGGGTCGCGTCGACCTGGTCGACGATACCGCCGCGGCGGGCCGCGATCGCAGCGCCCGAGTCACGGGCGACGACGGCTTCCATGCCGGTGCCGACGAAGGGCGCGTCGGCGCGAACCAGCGGCACCGCCTGGCGCTGCATGTTCGAGCCCATCAGCGCGCGGTTCGCGTCGTCGTTCTCGAGGAACGGGATCAGCGCCGCGGCGACCGAGACGAGCTGCTTCGGCGACACGTCCTGGAAGTCGACCTTGTCGACCGGGGTGACGATGACTTCACCGGCGCGACGGCAGACGATCAGGTCGTCCGTCAGGCGGCCTTCGGCATCGACGGCGGCATTCGCCTGGGCGACGTTGTACTTCGCCTCTTCCATCGCCGAGAGATAGATCACCTCGTTCGTGACCTTGCCGTCGCGGATGCGGCGGTAGGGGCTCTCGATGAAGCCGTACTTGTTCACTCGCGCGAAGGTGGCGAGCGAGTTGATAAGGCCGATATTCGGGCCTTCCGGCGTCTCGATCGGGCAGATGCGGCCATAGTGGGTCGGGTGCACGTCGCGCACCTCGAAGCCGGCGCGCTCGCGGGTCAAGCCGCCCGGGCCAAGCGCCGAGAGACGGCGCTTGTGGGTGACTTCCGAGAGCGGGTTGGTCTGGTCCATGAACTGCGAGAGCTGCGACGAGCCGAAGAACTCGCGCACGGCGGCGGCCGCCGGCTTCGCGTTGATCAGGTCCTGCGGCATGACCGTGTCGATATCGACCGAGGACATGCGCTCCTTGATGGCGCGCTCCATGCGGAGCAAACCCAGGCGGTACTGGTTCTCCATGAGCTCGCCGACCGAGCGCACGCGGCGGTTGCCGAGATGGTCGATGTCGTCGATCTCGCCCTTGCCGTCGCGCAGGTCGACCAGCGCCTTGACGACCGCGAAGATGTCCTCCTTGCGCAGGATGCGCACGGTGTCCTCGGCGTCGAGGTCGAGGCGCATGTTCATCTTGACGCGGCCGACGGCCGAGAGGTCGTAGCGCTCGGCGTCGAAGAACAGCGACTGGAACATGTTCTCAGCCGTCTCGAGGGTCGGCGGCTCGCCCGGACGCATCACGCGGTAGATGTCGAACAGGGCTTCCTCGCGGCGCGAGTTCTTGTCGACGTTCAGCGTGTTGCGGATGTAGGGGCCGACCGTGATGTGGTCGATGTCGAGCACCGGGATCTCGTCGAAGCCCTCTTCGACGAGCTGCGTCAGCAGCTTCTCGGTGATCTCCTCGCCGGCCTCGGCATAGACCTCGCCCGTCGCCGGGTTGACCAGATCCTCGGCGATGTACTGGGTGTACAGGTCCTCGTCCTGCGCGCGCAGGAACTTCAGGCCCTTCTCCGCCAGCTGGCGGGCGGCGCGGGCGACGAGCTTCTTACCGGCCTCGACCACGACCTCGCCGGTATCGGCGTCGATCAGGTCCTCGGAGGCCTTGAAGCCCTTCATGCGCTCCGCGTCGTAGGGAACGCGCCAGCCCTTGGCGTCCTTGGTATAGGTGATGTGGTTATAGAAGCGGTTGAGGATCTCCTCGCCGTCCATGCCGAGCGCGAACAGCAGCGAGGTGACCGGGATCTTACGCTTCCGGTCGATACGGGCATAGATGATGTCCTTGGCGTCGAACTCGATGTCGAGCCAGGAACCGCGATAGGGGATGATGCGCGCGGCGAAGAGCAGCTTGCCCGAGGAATGGGTCTTGCCCTTGTCGTGATCGAAGAACACGCCCGGTGAACGGTGCATCTGCGAGACGATGACGCGCTCGGTGCCGTTGACGATGAAGGTGCCGTTGTCGGTCATGAGCGGCATGTCGCCCATGTAGACATCCTGCTCCTTGATGTCCTTGACGGACTTGGCCTGGGTGTCCGGATCGATATCGAACACGATCAGGCGCAGCGTCACCTTGAGCGGCGCCGAGAAGGTCATGCCGCGCTGGCGGCACTCGTCCACGTCGTACTTCGGCGGCTCGAAGGTGTACTTCACGAACTCCAGCAGCGAGGCGCCGGAGAAATCGCCGATCGGGAAGACGGACTTGAAGACGGACTGCAAGCCCTCGTCGGCGCGGCCGCCCTTGGGCTCGTCGACCATCAGGAACTGATCGTAGGACGCCTTCTGAACCTCGATGAGGTTCGGCATCTCAGCCACTTCCTTGAGTTTGCCGAAGAACTTGCGGACGCGCCTGCGACCCTGGAGCGAATTGACCATGTTGTTCCTCGCAATCTCTTCGGACGGCTCACCCGGAGGTCCGGGCGGTCGACGGCGGCAGGCCGCCGGGTGAGCCGTTCGGCGCCGCATCGCGCCGACCCTACATTTCCATCGAGGTCACGCCGCAAGGTTGCAGCAAACCTCGAAAACAACTCCCGCGCACCAACGCGGAAACGACGCAACAGCCCCGGAGGCGTGAGCCGCCCCGGGACTGTCGATAGTGACTACGGTCGGACCGGCATCAGCCGGCCCAAGCTCACTTGAGCTCGACCTTGGCGCCGACGGCCTCGAGCTGCTTCTTGAGCTTCTCGGCCTCGTCCTTGGCAACCGACTCCTTGACCGGCTTCGGAGCGCCTTCGACCAGGTCCTTGGCTTCCTTGAGGCCCAGGCCGGTGATGGCGCGGACTTCCTTGATCACCTCGATCTTCTTGTCGCCGGCCGAGGCCAGGACAACGGTGAACTCGGTCTGCTCTTCAGCAGCGGCGGCGGCAGCGCCACCAGCAGCCGGACCAGCCGCAACGGCGACGGCGGCGGCGGCGGAAACGCCCCACTTCTCTTCGAGCATCTTGGCGAGGTCAGCAGCCTCGAGAACGGTGAGCGACGAGAGATCGTCGACAAGCTTGGCGAGATCGGCCATGTTTAACTTCCTGTCTTAAGAGGTTCGAACGATAAGGAATTGCTGGCTATCAAGCCGCATTCTTGTCGGCATAAGCCTGAACCACGCGAGCCAGCTTGCCGGCGGGCGCGTTCGTGAGCTGCGCGAGCTTCGTAGCCGGGGCCTGGATAAGGCCGATGAGCTTGGCGCGCATATCGTCGAGCGAGGGCATCGTGGCCAGAGCCTTGACACCATCGGGGTTCAGGGCGGTCGTGCCCATCGCGCCGCCCAGGATGACGAGCTTGTCGTTCTCCTTGGCGAAAGCGGTGGCGACCTTCGGCGCCGCGACCGGATCGCTCGAATAAGCGATCAGGGTGGGACCCGTCAGCAGCTTGCTGATGGACGCGACGTCGGTGCCTTCAAGAGCGATCTTGGCCAAGCGGTTCTTTGCGACCTTAACAGTGGCACCATTCGCCTTCATCTCGCGACGAAGCTTCTGGAACTGGGCCACGGTCAAACCCGCATAGTGGGCCACGACGACGACCGACGTGCTCGAAAACACATCATTCAGCGACGCGACGGCATCTTTCTTTGCCGCTTTATCCACTGGGCTCTCTCCGGTAGGCGACAAGCTTTGAGGGCCTGCCGCCGGTTGCAAATGCCGCTTCCCGAAACCCCGGTTGACACCGGCGTCCCGCAAAGCGACGCTTGGTGCCCTGTCCCCGCTCCCGACCCCTGAGGGTCACGATCGGGCGAGATGGTTCGAACCGTCTTTTCCGGACCTCGCGATCCGGGACTAAGCTCTTGCACCGTCTATGCAGGCCTCTTGGCGAAATTATGCTCCCGGACGAGCCGGGAAGGCACCTGCAGTCTCAGACAGGACTGGATGATTCCATGCCGTGGAAATCGCTTTCCCTGGCTCAAATCACCCATTCTTCAGCGGAAAACCGCCGAAAAACGCGAAACAGACCCCCTCGCGCCAGGCACGCCGGAGCCCCTTCACTTATGGAAACAGGCTGCGTCATAGCGCTTCAGCCTGCTTCTGCCAAGTAGGCTCTTGACTTCGTGAAATCAAGAGCGGGTGGGCGGCCGGTGAGCCAGCCGCCCTTCCCTTCAGCCTGATCAGCCGCCGAAGACGGTGTTCGGCTCGATCTTGACGCCCGGACCCATGGTCGACGACAGGGCGACGCGCTGAATGTACGTGCCCTTGGCGCCGGCAGGCTTCGCCTTGGTGACCGAGTCGACGAACGCCTTGATGTTCTCCGAGAGCTTCTCGGCCGAGAACGAGGCCTTGCCGACGGCGGCGTGGACGATACCGGCCTTCTCGACGCGGAACTCGACCGAACCGCCCTTCGAGGCGGCGACGGCGGCGGTCACGTCCATGGTGACGGTGCCGACGCGCGGGTTCGGCATCAGGCCGCGCGGGCCGAGCACCTTACCGAGACGGCCGACGAGACCCATCATGTCCGGGGTCGCGATGCAGCGATCGAAGTTGATCTCGCCCTTCTGGACGGACTCGACCAGCTCCTCGGCGCCGACGATGTCGGCACCCGCAGCCTTGGCCTCTTCGGCCTTGGCGCCACGGGCGAAGACGGCGACGCGCAGCGTGCGGCCCGAGCCGTTCGGCAGGTTGCAGACGCCGCGGACCATCTGGTCGGCGTGGCGGGGATCGACGCCGAGATTCATCGCGATCTCGACAGTCTCGTCGAACTTGGCGTTGGCGCGTTCCTTGATGAACGTGACAGCCTGGTCGAGCGAGTACAGCTTGGTGCGGTCAATGCCCTCACGGCCCTTGACGACGCGCTTTCCGACATGTGCCATTGGTCAGCCTCCCTCAGCCCACGACTTCCAGGCCCATGGACCTGGCCGAGCCACGGATCATGGCCGAAGCCGATTCGACGGTGTCGCAGTTGAGATCGGCCATCTTCTTCTCGGCGATCTCGGCGATCTGCGCAGTGGTGACCTTGCCGACATTGCCGCCCTTGCCCGGGGTCTTCGAGCCGGAGGTCAGGCCAGCGGCCTTCTTCAGCCAGTACGAGACCGGCGGCTGCTTCATCTCGAAGGTGAAGGAGCGATCGGCATACGCGGTGATGATCACCGGGATCGGCATGCCCTTTTCCATCTGCTGGGTCTTCGCGTTGAAGGCCTTGCAGAATTCCATGATGTTGAGGCCGCGCTGACCCAGCGCCGGACCGATCGGCGGCGACGGATTGGCCGCGCCCGCCGGAACCTGAAGCTTCACGTAGCCCGTGATCTTCTTCGCCATGATGGCTGCTCCTGCCGTCCGCCCCGATGCCTATTCGGAACGACGACGACCCCGCCTGCCGATGCTCTTCATCGGGGCCGGGGTGGTTGCAGTGCGTGGTGCGGCGCCTGTGATCCGGCTGGCGACCGGCACGCCTCCCACGCGGTTGAGGCGCGCCCTATGACACAAGGCAGCGCCGAAGGGAAGTGGATTCGTTAACGCCGAACCACAGCCCTCCCCCCGAGGAGCAAGCGTAGCTTGCATCTCGAAGGATGTTATTGCTCCGGAGCCTCCTGGCTCATCCGTCGGCACGCCGCGGACGCAGCTCCTCAGGATGAGCGCTCCGGAACGGGATCGAAAAACCTCAGAGCTTCTCGACCTGGCTGTACTCGAGCTCGACCGGCGTGGCGCGACCGAAGATCGAGACCGCGACCTTGAGGCGGGCACGGGCGTGATCGACATCCTCGACGACGCCGTTGAACGAGGCGAAGGGCCCGTCCGCGACCTTGACCTGCTCGCCGACCTCGAAAACGATCGTCGGCTTCGGCCGCTCGACGCCTTCGGCGACCTGGCCCTTGATCCGCATCGCCTCGCTCTCGGGGATCGGCATGGGCTTGGCCTTGTCGGCGCCCAGGAAGCCGGTGACCTTCGGCGTGTTCTTGATGAGGTGATAGACCTCGTCGGTCATCTCGCACTTCACCAGGACATAGCCCGGGAAGAACTTGCGCTCGGCCTCGACCTTGCGGCCACGGCGAACCTCGACGACCTTCTCGGTCGGCACCAGCACCTCGTCGAACTTGTCGGCGAGATTGCGCTGCGCGGCCTGGTCGCGGATCGACTGGGCGACCTTGTTCTCGAAGTTCGAATAGGCGTGGACGATATACCAGCGGGTGCTCACGTTCGTAATTCCGTTCAACGGGCGCCGAGGACGAGGCCGAGCACCCAGCGGATGACGGTGTCGGTGAAGAGGAAGAACAGGCTGGACAGAACCACCATGGCGAGCACGAGGCCCGTGGTGATCAGCGTCTCGCGGCGCGACGGCCAGGTGACCTTGGTCGCCTCGGAGCGCACGTCCTGCAGGAACTGGAAGGGATTGGATTTCGCCATGAACCACCTCGGGTTCCGAACCGTTCCGCGATCCCGTGCGGTGCCGATTCGGCCGTCCTGAAACATTCGCGGCGCGGAACCCAGGGAGGGTTGCGCGCCGTCATTGCAAGCCTCTTACATCGCTTGAGGCCTTTAGCCAAGACCCTTTCGGGTTCGGCGCGGGACGAACCATTTGACCCCAAGCCCTCATCCTTCGAGACGCGGACCTTCGGCCCGCTCCTCAGGATGAGGGCTCGAGAAACACATGTGCTCGCTTCAGATTCACCGCTCTCAGGCCCGGCTCGCCGCGATCAGCAGGAAGAACGGCCGCTCACGCTCTTTCGCCCAGCCCGGCTCGGCCGCGACCTGCTCCGGGCTCGGCGCCCATTCGACCAGCCGGTCCAGCCTGAAGCCGGCGCCCAGCAGCAGGTCGAGATAGCTGCCGATGGTGCGGTGGCGCTTGACCACACCCTCCGCCAGCCAGTTGCTCACCCGCCTGCCCTCGTCGTGATAGCCGTTGACCGGCCAGGTCGCGCGGCCATCGGCATCCGTGAACCATTCCTGCCGCGCGGGCGCCGTCATGATCGGATGCTCGACCGAGCAGACAAGGCTGCTGCCCGGCTTGAGCGCGGTATGCACCCGTCCGAACAGCCCGGCGAGGTCCGCGACATAGTGGAAGGCGAGCGAGCTGTAGGCGAGGTCGAAGGCCGCGACCAGCGGCGCATAGCTTTCGAGATCGGCACGCTCGTAGGCCACGCGGGAATCGGTCGTCTCGCGCTGAGCCCGCTCCAGCATCTTTTCGGACACGTCGACGCCGAGCACGCCCGCAGCCCCCTCGCCCGCCACGAAACGGCAGAACCAGCCGAAGCCGCAGCCGAGATCGAGCACGCTCTGGCCCGCCAGCGCCGGCAGCATCCCGCGCAGCACCGGCCATTCCGGCGCGCCGTCCAGGCCATGGACCGAACGCGGCAGCTGGCTGTAGCCCGCGAAGAAGGTCTCGTCGTCGTAGATGTTCTGGGTCATGGATGCCTCGCCAACCTGCTTGGGCATCCGGGCTTGAAGTCGCCAGCGGGACGACTGGCAGGGGCAGCAGGGCTCGAACCCGCGACCTGCGGTTTTGGAGACCGCCGCTCTACCAACTGAGCTATACCCCTGCAGGTGGGCGTCATGTGCCCCAAGGCGCGGCGCATTTCAAGTCGAAATCGCGCGCCGTCCTCATTTGCTGTAGGGGCCGAGCTCCCGCGCATAGCGCTCGACCAGCTTCAGCCCGAATTCGGTGGGTCTCAGCGCCGGGCCGCGGTCATGGATCGGAATGCCGGCGCGCGCCCCGAAAATGCGCTTGCCGTAGCAAAGCAGGGTCTCGATCGACTGCATGATGAAGGTGATCGCCGGCAAAACCTCGCGATAGGCCGCATCCGCCCCGGCCTCGTCGCCGGCCTTGTAGCGGTTATAGGCGCGCAGCGCGTAATCGATCGTGTCCGGCGCCAGGATCATGCCGGCGCAGCCCGCGCGGAAATTATCGATGAGTTCGAGCCCGCCGCGCCCATTGAGAATCGGCAGCCGGCCTTCTGTGACCGCGATCAGCCGCTCGATCTCGACGACCGTACCCTCACCCTTGATCAGGCTGATATTCGGATAGCGCCGCGTCAGCTCGCGGATATCCTCGGCCGAGAGGCCCCGGCCCATATAGGCCGGCGCGTTCTGAATCGCGACCGGCAGGGAGGTCGTCTCGGCGATGCGCCCGAAGAAATTGATATATTCGGCCGCGCCGAAGCTGCCGACCATCGGCGGCTGGAGAATCACCCAATCGGCACCGTTCTTCTCGGCGACCTTCACCAGCGCGACCTGCTCCGCCACCGACGAGCCGAAGATCGTGAAGGCGAGCGGCTTCTTGCCCGCCACATCCTCCGCCATCCACTCCATCACAGTGCAGCGCTCGGTGAAGCTCAGCTTGGAGACCTCGGTCGCAAGTCCGAGCGCCGCCATGCCCTGCACGTCGAGATCGACGCTGATCTGCGCCTGCTTCCGCATCGCGGCCCGGTCGAGCCGCTCATGCTCGTCGAACAGCGCGAAGACAATCGAATGGATACCCGGAAACGGCGGCACGAAACCCATGAGACAAACCTCCCTCGGGCCGGCTGACAGGTCGTCCGCGTTCGGCACGGATCGGGTGACGGCCCTGTCCTCATGTCTAGAGAGCCATCGCCTCAAGGACCAGCCCGCCCGGCAGGCGGGCGCCCTGCGCCCTTCGCGGGGTCAGGCAGCGTCCAGCCAGCGCCCTTCCCGCGCCGAGGCCTGGATCGTCTCGACCAGCATCTGGATGCGCTCTCCCGCGCGGAAGTCGAACGGCTCGGGCCTCAAGCCCGCGATCGCCTCCATGAAGCGCGCCACCTCGATCGCCTTCAGGTCGTTGAAGCCGAGTTGATGGCCCGGCGCCACGCAGAACAGCCCATAGGGCTCGTGCTCCGGCCCGGCCTCGATCCGGCGGAAGCCGCGTCGTCCGGCGGCATCGGCCGTGCTGTAGAAGTGTAGTTCGTTGAGGCGCTCCTGCGTGAAGAGCAGCGCGCCTTGGGTGCCGTAGACTTCGAAATCATGCTGCATCTTGCGGCCGGTCGCGATCCAGCTCGCCTCGATGTTGCCGCTCGCGCCATTGGCGAAGCGCAGGAAGGCGCGGCTGGCGTCATCGACCTCGACCGCGCGCTGCCCGCCCTTCCCGTCCGGCCGGCTGGCAATGGCGGTGACGCAATCGCCCATCACCGTCTCGATCGGTCCGAGCAGGAATTCCGCCGTCGCCAGCGCATGGCTGCCGATATCGGCGAGCGCCCCGCCGCCGGCCGGCTCATGCCGGAAGCCGAAAGGCGTCGCGGCATCGGCCATGTAGTCCTCGGCATGGATGCCGCGATAGCTTCTGACCTCGCCGATCTCGCCAGCCCGGATCATCTCCCGCGCCAGCCCGAGCATCGGATTGCGGAGATAGTTGAAGCCGACCTGAGTCTTGATCTTCGCGGCAGCGGCCGCATCGGCCATCTCGCGCGCTTCCGCCGCCGTCGGCGCCAGCGGCTTCTCGCAATAGACATGCTTGCCGTTGGCGATGGCCGCGAGCGCCATCTCACGATGGAAGGCGTTCGGCGCGGTGATGTCGATCAGGTCGATCTCGGGATCGGCAACGAGGCTGCGCCAGTCGCCGCTTGAGCGGGCAAAGCCGAGGGCCCGTGCAGCGGCAGCAGCGAGCGCCTCATCCCTGTCGGCGACCGTATGGAGCTCCAGTTCGAAAGGCAGGTCGAAGACGCGCTGCGCCGCGGCGAAGCCGAAGACATGGGCCTTGCCCATGAAGCCCGTGCCGATCAGGCCGATCCGCAGTCTTGGCTTTCTCGTCGTCATCGATGGCTCCCGGCGGTCGCTCTCGCAGCGGCGACCGTTCCCGAACAGATAGCCGGCTGATTTTCAGGGCGCTACGGCACGAACATGCACAGCTGTGTACAGATTATCGAACAAGCTGTTCCAACGCGCCTGCGGTCGCCCAATGGCGGGGGTGTAGGCTTCAGACAAAGAAAAAGGGCGGTGTCGCCACCGCCCTTTCCCAAATTGCTCTGTGTGCAGTCGATCAAGCAATGATCGAAGCAACAACCCCTGCTCCAACCGTGCGGCCGCCTTCGCGGATGGCGAAGCGGAGCTTCTCTTCCATCGCGATCGGGG
>NZ_JBMDKB010000044.1:0-22352 GCF_057809495.1 Allobosea sp. FG18 | reverse complement strand
GCGAAATCCCTCGACGATCACCCCGCCATCAGCAGCGTCGCGGAAACGACCGTTTCTGAGAGGGGGCGTGACGAAGGTCGGGGGCAATCGGAATCGGATGGTTCCGGCCACGCTCGCCGCCGCGCTCCAGCATCGTCGCCAGCCCCGTGTTTGCAGGGGTCTATGGGGCCTGCATGGAGAGATTCGCGAACGTTTAGAGCAGGATCGGGAAAGGGTCGATCTGCGTGATAAGGCGCGGCGTGGAATTAGTCGTGATGGCACAGCGCGGTCGCGCTCGCCGGTTCAGATAAGCGAGATCACCAGCAGGGTTTCGCAACACATTGCCTGACGCTACCGTCATGGGATTCGGAGGGATCGCCTTGACCAGCGTAAATGCAAAACGCCTCTTTCAGATTTCGACGGCGTATAATTTGCTGGATGAGTCGCAAACTGCGGCGGCCATGCCTGAGGAAGCTTATTTTGCTCGGCCTGATCTTGTGCGGGAAGAGTTTTTTGAGCCCAATGAGGTTATATTCAAGGCGGGAGAGCCTAACCATTATTGGCTCTTTGTCTCTTCCGGGATGGTACGGAAATACAAGGCCCTCTCTGACGGTCGTCGCCAAATCCTCGGATTTTCGATACCGGGGGACTGGATCGTTCCTTGTCCAGGGAATGAACTGAGCTTTTCGGCGGACGCGATCGATGCAGTGAGTGCCGTTTCGTTCCGACGTGAATGGTTGAATACCTCGTTCGCCGGGCAACCAGAGGTGCTGGCTCACTTTTACGATCTCGCGCAGGCCGAACTGGCAGCAGCCGAGGAACACATCCTGTTGCTCGGACGCCGACGCTCTGAAGAGAAGATCGCATGCTTTCTTCTCACGATGCGCGACCGATGGGCGCAGGTGCGAAAGCCGTCAATAACGGTGCATCTGCCGATGTCGCGACGCGACATCGCGGACTATCTCGGAGTCACGATGGAAACGGTCAGCCGCACGCTGGCCCGGTTTGCACGAGATGCGATCATATTAGTGGTTCCAGAGGGCGTGCGGCTGCTCGACGTTGGAAGGCTTGAACAGCTTTCCGGGTTAGAGGTCTCAGTGGCATAATCGGCGGACTAGGCGACAGACTTGCGGCGGAGCCTTGGATTCCTTGGCCTCCACCAACAATTTCGCGAACAACCTGCGGCATCACTCCATTTGCGACGCAGACGTTTGCCAATTCTTAGACGGTCATTGGCAGTGTCCCCGTCGAGGGGCAGAGCATGTCGTTTCGACGAGACATTGCCGGGATGAGCACGGTCCAATGGACCGTGGTATGCGGATGCTCGTTCATCGTCGCTCTGGGAGCAGGGCTTGGGCTGTTGACGCCATCGCCGGAGCGGGTGGATCAGATTCGAAGGGAATTTCGTCCCGCAGAATCTCAAGTGGTCGTTGTCCGCCCAGGGTCGCGATCGCTCGACGAAACCCAGAAGGTACCGTTCAAGATGTGCGGTCGCGGAACCGGCGACTGCGTCGTTGACGGAGACACGTTCTGGTATCGCGCGGAGAAAATCAGAATCGCCGACATTGATGCCCCAGAGACCGAGCAGGCCAAGTGCGCCAGTGAAAGGGCGTTGGGCGACCGGGCGAAGTACCGCTTGGTCGAGCTACTGTCAGAAGCGCCATTCTTGCTCGAAGGCTATGGCTCGCGAGATCGAGATCAGTACGGACGCCTGCTGCGCGTTGTTTCCCAGAACGGGCGCTCCGTGGGCCAAATCCTGGTAGCCGAGGGATTGGCCCGTCCATGGCAAGGCCGTCGTCGACCATGGTGTTGATGAGCGGCGGATGACACTGCGATCAGAATTTAGGTATCGCTGGGATGAACGGCCTTCGAATAGGGCGGCAGGCATCTATGCCTACTTCATCGAGCGCCCCGATGAACTTCGGCCCATCTCGGTCCCCGCCGATGGCCTGCTCTACATAGGCATGACCAACAGCAGCCTGGATGCCCGGTGCCACTTCGAGCACGTCCACAGCGGCTTCTCCTCTTTGCGCCGCAGCCTCGGCGCGATCCTGAAGAGTCAGCTTCAGCTTCGTGCGTTGCCACGCTCTCCTGGAGCGTCCCGTTCTTCTGGCATTGTCGCCAGCCGCGTGTTTGCAAGGGCTTGCGATGACGGTCGCCGGGCTGGTGGTGGAAGGTCATTTGGACAGGCGGCTAAAGCGGTCGGAGTAGGGTCGAGGGCGGGAATGTGTGACCGTAAGACGTTGACTCGATTTCAACGATCAGACGGAATTGCAGCGTAGGTCGCGCGCTTTCCCGTCGAGCACCAATCCTGAATGGTTTTCGGGACCTCAGCGCCAGATCGTGGCTTGGCATAAAAATGCCCCTGAGCGGAATCGCATCCAGCTTTTCTCAGGCATGCCGCCTGCTCAGCGTTTTCGACCCCTTCGGCCGTTGTGTGAATACCCAGAGCATGGCCCAGATTGATGATCGCCGCGACAATCGCTGCGTCGCTACGATCACTAGTCAGATTTCGCACAAAACTCTGGTCGATTTTGATGTGATCGACAGGGAACTGCTTGAGATGGACAAGCGAGGCAAACCCGGTCCCGAAGTCGTCCAGGGCGATTGAGACGCCAGCCGTATGCAGTTCGTTCAGGATAATGGAGGCCGTCGCCGTTCTTCGCCCGAGGAATACGGTTTCCGTCACCTCGACCTCGAAATAAGCGGGATGGATACAAGCCGCTTCGAGAATACGGATAATCCGGCCTGCAAGTCTAGGGTCGTTGAAGTCAGCCGATGACAGATTGATGGCGACCCGGCCAAAGTCTAGCCCCTCATCCAGCCATGCCCGGATATCGGCAGCAACTTGCCGTATCATCTGCTCTCCAAGGGCCATCGAAAGCTCCTGATCCGCGAAGATGGTGCCAAAATAAGCGGGTGTCAGAAGGCCCTTCGTTGGGTGGTGCCATCGGGCAAGCGCCTCGAATCCGACTATCTGTCCGGTCGTCAGGGAGACCTTGGGTTGGTAGTCTGGCCGAAATTGCTGAGCCGAGAGTCCCTCACGGACTTCGCGGGCGATGGTAACGCGGTGTTCAATCGTGTCTCGGGCAGCGCTAGTATACACAACCGCTCGGCAGCGACCTTGCTCTTTCGCGCGGTAAAGCGCGATGTCGGCGTCCATCATCAGTTCGACCGGGTCGCGATGATGCGCGGGGAAAGCTGCCAGCCCGATACTGACGGTCGTGGAGAACGTCTGCTCCTCGTGTTCAAGAGGCGCGCGCAGAGCCTCTACGATGGCGCTCGCACGAGCCGCAGCATTGGAAAGCTCGGAAATTCCGGTAAGAATGATGGCAAATTCATCGCCTCCGACGCGCGCCACGGTGTCGCTTTCGCGGACATGGCTACTCAGCCGACGAGCCGTTTCCTGAAGGAGTTGGTCACCGACTGCGTGGCCGAGCGTGTCGTTGATGTCCTTGAAATCGTCCAGGTCGAGCAGCAACAGTGCGACCCCTGATCTGCATGCCTCCGCATGCCTCAGCGCCTCTTCGAGACGAGATTGAAAGAGGGCGCGGTTTGCCAGCCCTGTTAGAGGATCATGATTGGCAGTTCGCCAGATTGCTTCTTCAATCGCCTTTCGATCCGCAATATCAAATGACAGGCCGATGAGCCGATGCGCGTCCTTTCGCTCAGCCCTGAGGGCAACCCATGTTGGCCGGTCATCAACGGTACGGTAGCGGACTTCGGTCGCGCCGCTTCCTTCCGTCATGACGGTCTGCCAGAAAGTCGAGACCTTCTGCTTGTCATCGGGGTGAACCCGACTGATAAAATCGGAAGCTGGCCCTGAGTCGATTCCCAGCAGGGCCATCGAATTTTCGGAGCGATCGACCCATTGTGTCTGGAGGTCGAGTTCCCAGGCAGCCATTCTGCTCGCCTGCAATGCCAACCGCAGTCGCTCCTCGCTGACCCGGATGGCATTGTCGGCCGCCTTCCGCACCGTAATATCGGTGAATGTGCGCACCATTCCGCCATTTGGGAGGCGGTTGGTTCGGACCTCCAGGACCGTACCATCGGGCCTTTGCCGCTCATAATCGAGGATTTCGACGTTGATCCCTTCGTATTTGATCGCGCGAAGGAGGGTGTCGGTGACTGTTCCGAATTCACCCTGCTCCATTTGCCACCGCTTCACATCCTCGAACAGCGGATTGGAGCGCATCAGGTCAGGAGGCAGGCCGAGGAGATCGATCGCACGCTGGTTGCAGACGGCCACGCGACCACTGGCGTCCACCATCAGAATTCCTTGGTCTACGTGCTCCAGAACAGCGTTCAGGAGCGGACTATCGCAGGCTAAGCGCGCGAACTGCTCTTTGTCGGTCAACCATCTGCCTCTTCGACTTTCACGAGTTGATAAGGATAGGGACGCGATCTTTCGAAATGCTGAAAATTAAACCGAGACCTTCCGCAGGTTTCCCGCCGATTTCAGTGCCGCACTTCGTCTTCGCCGACCATCTCCACCTTGAATTTCAGCATCTGGTCGAAGACCGGCGTCTTTCGGAAATCCTCATCGTGCCCCCAGCCGGAAACACGTTTCTGTCTGCGGGTTTCCAGCATGCCAAGCCACGTCAGGGGCCGAAGGACGCGGGTCAGCATGGCGAAGCCTGGGAGGTCATGCGCGATGGGCTCGCCGATGGTGTCCATGATCGTACAGGCAGGGGTAAGATGGTCGGTCCTCGACCATTTGTGAGCGGTAACCGACAGGCACCAAAGAGCCAGCCCGGCATGATGCTGCGGCCAGAACTCCAGCGGGTTCCGGTCGAAATCCTGAAGGTTCATCCTCCAGAACACGGACTGGAACAGTTCGCCGAGCAGAGCAGGCGCGGCGTCGTCCGCAAGCAGTGATTTCGCGACCTTGGTCGGTTTCAGGACCCCGGCGCGTTTCCGCAGCAGCCCAGCCACCTGCAAGGCGATGCGGGTGAAGAAGACGCCAAGGGCGTCCTGCTCGTTGATGACCTTGTTCATCGAGAGCGTCAGCGTCTTGTCGGACCCCGGCCATTCCGTCTGGTCGAAGACGTGCCAGACATCAGCACGCTTGAGGAAACCAGCGGCGGTGAGAACCAGCCCGCCCTGCTTCCAGGCCAGTTCCAGCATCAGCCGCGCGGCGATCACCATGGGCACGGCGAGTGCCGCCTGCACCGGCACGTCGTAGGGCGTGATCCGCAACGCCTTTGGCAGCCTGCCTGGGGGCTCCAGCAGGGCCTTGACCGATGCGGGCTGAAGGTGAGCCCAGGCGGGAGGGATCGAGGTCACGCCAGGAGGATAGGCGACGCCCTGACGCAGCCTCAACATCCATGTCGCATGCAATGCGTGGAAATTATCTCTTGCTCCGCTGGCAAGGTGCCCTTCGACCTTGGTCGAAGGGTGGAGGGCTTGCTTGACCTACGCCGCCGTCATAGGCCGACTGCATGCCGTTTCGAACCCTTGCCGCCGATGAAGAGGATATGACCAATCTGGTCGAGGCGTTCGACGCCGCTTGGATCGAAATCAACCATTCCACGCCGATCGCCCCGCCGTATCGCTTGGCTGCTCAAAACCGGCTGGGCGAGATTATTGTCGCGATCTGGAAGGCTGGCCGAGGCGCGCTGATCGTCGAGCGGGCGGTCGCGGAGTTCAACGCTCAAAGCTCGGTACCACCGTCCGGCCCGCAGGCGCTCTGAACTCCGGCGGTGTTGCTGGGCGACCGGCTGCCGAATGCGGTCGTCTTCAAACAAGCACCGGCATAGCTTCGACCATCACATCGTCGATGACCGGCACAGGGCGATTCCTGGTCGTCGCCACCGGCTCGATCGCGACCTTCAGGGGCTGATACCGGCCTTTGCCACCGACAGCCGGTGTCGCCGAGGCAGACAGGGCCGCCGTATAGACCTCGGTGCGGAGGTTCTCGATCTCGATCGGTCGTAGCCTGACCTCTCCGCGCCGCCGGAATGTGTGCACGAACTCGGCGGTCGAAATCGAGCCAAGCTCAACGATGCCCTGGAAATCGGCATCACCGTACCAGCCCCATACCCCGACGCTTCGCCATCCTCGGTAGCGACGCCGCTGATAGGCCACGGCGTTGTGGGCCGACCTTCTCAATCGATCGATCTCGTGGGGGCCAGCAAGGGCGCGCTCGACCGTCAGCGCGTGGAGCCGCTGCGGTTCGCAGGCGAGGATGCGGCGTGAGACATGGAGTGCGTAACGCCATGCGCAGCCGGGGCACGAGACCTTTTCGCACCGATGGGCCGAACAACAGGAATTGAGCATGATCTATTTAGCGGTGGTGAGCCCCCTCGACTAAATATGGGATGACAGACGCGTTCAGACAATCGATCCGCAGGAACAATGCTGCCTTGTCCGCGAGCAAGTGCCTCCGACACCCGTACGTTGTCGAGCAAAACGGCATGACACGCCTAAATCTCGGCGAGGAGCATTTCCACGCGATGAATGCCGAGCGCCGTCTCTGGATCATGGAGAACTGCTCGGCCTCGGTTGCGTACGACCAACTTCCGCTAGGAGCCGGACAGCAATATCTGTTCGAGAGCTACTATGACGCCTTCGATTTCATGATGCATTTCGGGATACGGGTGTTTCCTCGGACTGAAGATCACTGAGCATCGAGCCATTCTTCGGCATGACCTTCGCGATCCGGCGTCGCGCAATCTCGATATACTCGGCCTGCTGTTCGCAACCGGCGAAGCTGAAGCCTTCCTGGATCGCCGCGATCCCGGTCGAGCCGGAGCCCATGAACGGGTCGAAGACCGTTCCGCTGGGCGGGGTTACGAGCCGGACGAGGTATCGCATCAAATCGTTGGGCTTGACGGTCGGATGGTTATTTCCCGGCCCGCGATCGGCCTTGGAAGCCTTTGCTGTGTAGAAGAAACGCGCGCTAGAGCCCGCATCGCCGTATCCAACATCTCCATCGTACATTGCTCCACCGAACGAGCCATAAGTTGAATGTCCGGTGATTTTTAAGCCTCCACCCCCTCTACTTTTTCCGCGCGCGGGAAATCCCGCTACGACTGATGGAGAGCCATCATGAATGAAGTTGGCGGGCCATCGACCGTTCTCTAGCCTGGGTGCTTCAAGGCTTTGCTTCAAGCTGGTCTTTGGCCGGATGCCAGCGGCAACGTTGGCGTTGGTGAAGCTCGCAACTCCCCTGCTTCCTGGCCGCCCGGTGCTATCCGGCGTCTTGATGCGGCACGCGTCGATGTTGAGAGCGCCAGTGCCGTACCGCAACACGTTGGCTGCTACGTTGCTTTCGGAAATGGGTTTCCGCGCGATCAGAATTGGCTCGAAGGCTGGCTTCAGTGCCGTGCCGTGTCCTTCCCAGCGTAGCGCTTCTTCATCTTGTATTCGGACTCGTCGCCCGCTCCAATTGCCACTCGCCATTTCTTCGAGGAGGGCACCCGGTCTGGAAACTTCCGAAGCAGCGTCCATCGTCCGACCGGAAAATCGCGCGCTTCCCTGCTTCATACCCTCGATGGCCCGCCCGACGTTGTGTGATTTCGGAAAGCCCGAACCGAACACCCACATGATGGTGTCTCTGATCTCGAAGCCCGCATCCTCAATCGCCACGGCGAGACGATGGAAAGTTCTCGGACCGCCAAAGGCAATCAGGTGGCCGCCCGGCTTCAGAACCGCGTAGGCCGCCCGCCATGTTTCGGTGTCGAAGGCGATGTCGCCGCCATCCCAGGTCTGCTGCATGAAGCCGGTGGCCATCGACCTGTACGGATTATCATTGCCAGCCTCGCCGCCCTTCAAAGGCGCTGCGAGCTTTCGACCAAAACGGCGAGAGATCGAGGCTAGATGATATGGCGGATCGGTCACGATCGCGTCGAAGAGCACCTTCTTCTCGGTGAAACCCCGCATTTGTTCGCGGCAATCGCCATGATGCAGGCGGACGGTCGGTGCAGGCAATGGCGCTGCTACCTTTTCGATCGCGACACCTACGAGGGCGATCGACAGTCCGAGTGCGCTCATGACCGCGACCAGCGTCGTGATGGTGCCCTCGCCACGCTCGATCCGAATGAGCGCCGGTCTGGAAACGCCTGCCTGGATCGACAGTCGCTCCTGCGACAACCCGAGGCGCTTTCGCGAGTGAGCGATCCATGGGCCGAGTTCGAGATCGGCAGGCTGCTCTGTGAACCGATGCGCCAGAGCGTCCAGTACCGTCACCAGCGCCGCTACAGTTCCCCGCCCCGCTTCCAAATTGGCGACGGTCATCCGGGACATGCCAACCCTGGTGGCGAGCGACCGCTGCGAGAGCTTTCGCGAGCGCCGGGCTTCGACGATTTGCGCTCCCAGGAAGGCAGGGGCGACTTCGATTTGGGTACGATTCATAGGCCAGAAAGCGAGGGTGCGTGGCGAGGACCGCCCCGGCTTTGGCATAGGAACCGTAACCGGCGAGATAACGCTCGCCCTACTCCGCCATCGCCTGCGCTCTTTCCATAATCAGCGACACGTCACGAACACGCTGACCGCCTTGGCGTGATCGGCAAGGTCCGCTGGAGCCAATACAGCACTGGCTGCGCCCGACTCCATGGCAACGCGGTTGCTCTCTAGGAACGATGCAGCCGCCGAAGCCTTGACCGCGAAGTTGACGTTCTGGGGGATGTCGCCGCTCGCCGCAGCCGTTTTCAGGGCGTTGAGTTTGTAGGTGACGATGCCCACGACATTCCCCTTGTCGTCGAGCAGAGGCCCGCCAGAATTTCCTGGCTGGACCGGGGCGGAAACCTGGATGTGCCGGGTATCGTCACCGAGCCCGGCGAGCGCCGTGACGTTGCCGAGCGTGAAATTGCCGGTGCTCGCGAGCACGCTGGACAGCGGGAAGCCGAAAGCGGCCACAGCCTCCCCCAACCGGATGCCAATCCGTAGGCCCGCCACCTTCTGCGGCTTGTAGTCGATCTTCAGCAAGGCCAGATCGTTGGTCCGGTCGTTGGCCATGATGCGCGCCGGAAGCGGTCCACCGCCATCTGGTGCCACCGTAATGGCGGAGCAATCTTCGACGACATGCGCGTTCGTGAGGACGGTTCCGTCCTTGCCGACGAAGAAGCCGGTACCGGAACCGCCTTTCGCCTTGGGCTTCTGTTCTGGCGCAGGCGTGGCCGCAACGGATGTGGAAGGTGCTGACGGCGGCGCTGTTCGAGCCGTCTCGGTCCTCGAACTCGGTCGCGGCGGGTCCACGAACATCGCGCCGGTCATATGCGACCACAACGAGCCCGACATCAGCACCGCGATCCTCTCGCCGGAAATCTCCCCGCTCGCATTGCGCCAGGAAAGCGTGAACCCGGTGACGTTCGCTCCGTCCTGATGGTAGCGAAGATAGTGATCCATTCCGTCTGGCGTCGAAGCCGACACGACGAACCAGCCATCCTTGATCACGCGGAAGTGCACCTGACCGCCATCCTGGGCGATTTTCGCGAGGATCGCCGCGTAATTCGCGCTAACCGGAACGTTCGGCACCGTGGTGAAATCGACGGTCAGCCGTCCCTCAGGATCGTTGTATCGGATGCCGAATTCATTGCGAACGGCGCGAAGCCCGAGACCGAGCGGTACCCAAATACTGACGCGCCGAGACGGATGCTGGACTTTGCTGAAGCCCCACATGTCATATTTGGCGGTGGCGACCCCGAACAGGCGATCTAGCTGGTCCGTGCTGAAGATGCCGTTGGCGGCAAATCCGTTTTCCCGTTGAAAGGTCTGGATGGCTTTGAATAAGCGACCGTTGAAGTTCTCGTTCGGGACCGCGTTCCAATAGCCCGCCCCGGTCAGCAGAACCTGGAGAAATACGCGTTGCTGGGCGCTGAGAACCGTTTGATACGCGCGCTCTGCCTCGTAATATCCGGGTGGCCGGGACTGAGCTTGAGCCGAGGTCGGGATCGTCCACGCCACCCCGATAATTGCTGCCAGAGCAAACGCTACTCCACCAACCTTCAAACGCATGATCGCCATCAGCCTCCCACACGCCAGCAAGATACGTCACCGAAGCTGAATCAAAGCAAAAACTTTTGCTCAAATGCGAAGAACCGCACCGCTGGCAATTTAACGCGATAGCGTCATGATTATTCCGATGATCCGCGCCAGCATTCTACTTCTGCTCCTGCTCATTTCGAAGAGTGCTGAGGCAACAGCCGATGGCTGCGCCAAAATCCTGGAAACTCCAGACGGGTTCCTGTCGCTCAGAGCCGGACCGGGACGCTCGTTTGGAGAGATCAATCGCCTACGCCCCGGCGATCAACTCTGGATCGATACCGCCACCTGCGAGCAGGTCGAAGGAAGATCTGTCTGTGATCCGAGATGGGTCCACATCACGTCCGTCAGGCGGATCGACAATGGCTCCGGCCGCTATACGCAAGGTTGGGCACATCGCCGCTACTTACGCTTCCACGACTGCAAAAATTAGAAGCGCCGGTCTGCTTACCCCACGGTAACCATAAGCGGCTACCACTAGCCCGTTGCGTTGAGTGGGGTTGGGTATGAAGAGGGCTATTGCCGCTGTCCTAGCATTGCTAGCCTGCGGCATCGGTGAGCGTGCCAAAGCAACCAATTGCACGGACGATAAGCTCGGCACCTCGCGCGTTCTTGAGGTTCCGGTCTCGACAGGACCGGTTGGCGACATCTCCTACCGAGGTCGGCTGCCCTTGGCGAGAGGCGAGGTCGTATTGACTTTCGACGACGGCCCTATGCCGCATCGCACGACTGCCGTTCTCGATGCATTGAAGGCCGAATGTGTCCGGGCCACCTTCTTTGTTATCGGCACAATGGCTCGACAGTTTCCAAACATTTTGCGTCGCGTCGCCGCTGACGACCATACGATCGCCAGCCATTCCTGGTCACATGCCTATTTGAACCGGGTTCGTAGTGATCAGCGCCGTCGTGATGAAATCAACGGCGGCCTCCTTGCCGCAAGTGCCGCGCTCGGCACGGCAAGCCCGGCTCTATCGCCATTCTTCCGTTTTCCGGGTCTTGGGCGGACACGTGCTCTGGAAGACTACGTCGCCGAACGCAACCTCATTTCAATGAGCGCAGACATCGTTGGAGATGACTGGAAGCCGATCGGCTCCGAGCAGGTGCTCAATCGCGTTATGCGGCAACTCAACGCAAAAGGTCGCGGCATCATTCTGCTGCACGACATCCAGAAGCGGACCGTCGATATGGTCCCTGCTTTGCTGCACGCGCTGAAAACCGGGGGGTACAAGGTCGTTCACATCGTTCCATCAGCCCGAGACACTCGAACTGCTCTTGCACTGGCAGAGCCGCCTGCCAATGCGCGTATCAGAACAGCTTTGGCGAGTATGAGAAGCGAGGCGAGCGCGTTCGCCGAGCTTTCCGCTCCGACAAAGCCCGTGCCGTTCCTGCTTGCTGTCAACCAATTGCCGGAGTCTCTCCGTCCCAAAACCGGCACGACGGAACCCACGGAAGTTACCTCGCCCTCTGTCGCCCAAACCTTCGCGGCAACGCCTTCCGCAACGCGGCTAGTTGTGTCGAACTCAGCGCTATCGACACCAACGATTCAAGGCCCAGCAAGCAACGGCTTCGTCGTGCTCGCCTCGACGCAGGCAACCCCAAGCTTCGAGGAGCTAGGCTTGCGCCGGTAGCAGGGCCGGTGCAATGAGCCATCGGCGCTTCGGCCTACATCTTGTTGCGAGACAGAAGCCGCTGCTCGTCGATGATAACGCCGATCCGTTGGCCGCCCTTCAGGATCGCAAGCCTGCCAGGATTTTCGAACTTCGTCGTGAGTTTGGGGCACTTTTCGTCCGTCGAGTTGTTGATTTTGGCGTCTGAGACGACCAACACCCCGAGGTCCTTCCCCGTGGAACTAAAAATCCCGTGACCCATGCGGTTACCGACAAGTTCGGCGACGATCGAAGATCGCAAGATACCGTCTGAGCCTCGCTTGCTGTCTCTGAGAATGAACGAGGTGGTGCCAGGGTCGGACTCGTAAGCCCAATCCCTCACGCTCGCCAAACGAAGCTCTCCAGTCAGGGAGCGCTCAAGCTCGCAAATTGGTGCCTGCGTCTGCATGGAACGACAAGCCCGCGCGAATTTTCCAAGTTCAGACTGCTTTTTACGTGGAAGCTTGCCGTCGATGCCATCTCCAGCAATCGAAATATCTTTTCCGTCAGATATTGCCTCAGGTAATCCATCGACCAATCCGATGTCGAACTGATATTTCCAAATGTCATCATGCTCGTCGAATTCTATAGACATCGATTTGTATGAAAATTCTTTTTTATCTATGATAAATTTTATTTGAGGCATCTTTTCTTTAATAAAGACACTAGCAATTCCGGAAGTTGAGATCGGTCCCACAGATAGACGAAATGAATTTCGATCACAAGTCAGGATTATTCCTTCGTAATTCATGGGTTCTTCTGTATCTTCCACGATACCTGCTCTAGCGCCCTCTTTGCCGATATCGATACTCCACCTGTAGCCAGCCCTAGCGTCAAAAGCGAAGCTTTCGACGCAACTTGAGATCAACGTCACAAGAGCGACAGTGGTAAACGTCACGGATTGACGAGTGCGAGATCGCATTTTTGCTGCTCTGCCAGTTTAGTGGTGCGTCGCGGAATAGGAAAATCGGAGCCGGGCGTGTGGACTTTGAACGGAATATCCCGTCACGGTGCAGCCGTTCTTAACTCGAACAGGAGCGGGGCCGTGTAGGACAACCTGACCGCTTCCAGCCGACCTTCCGAGTACGGCGTATGGCGCAGGCCGACATCCTGACTTGAAGGCGTATGCTGTGCCCTCGAAGCGTTCGCCGTCGTAGGTGCCTTCGAACAGCACGGTTCCCGATCGAACGCCAGCCTCGCCAAGACCAGGGCGTGGCGTCTCGTAGGTGATCCTGACCTTATCGCTCACCATGTAGAGGTTCATGACCGAGCGGTTGTGCTCGAAGACGTGCAGTTCACCGGCCAAGGCGTTGCAACAGGTGCAAGCCAATGCCGCAGTCAAGGCTGCAAGCTTGAATTCGAAGCGCCACATCTCGTCACCCATCAGCGGATGCATCGAATAAGCTTCACAGCCGGGCCGCCATCCTGCGAGAGCAAAAGCCTGTTACCCGATATGCTGAAGTCAATTCGCAAGGACCATTGCTCTCCTTCACCTTCACAGGCCGCTTTTGCGCGCCAGCTACCCGCAGAAGGACTCTTCAGGGATAAAATCTTACAAAAAGATTCGTGAGCGATGAATAAGGATTTTCTAAATTCGACATTTGAATCCGAACCTTCGTCACGACAATTTTTTTGATTTGGAGCCCATTTGCCAACATAAGACTGCGCCTCCGCAGAAAATGTGCAGGCGATTGACACTAATAATACTGCAAAAACTTTCATGTTCCGCGCCCATCTATATCGCTACGGTAACAAGCAGGTCGCGACATGAAAATCTCGTAAATGACCGCGAACTCCGTGCGAATTGCTCTACTTAATGCCGCTCTGGAAAAGCAATTCTTTCTGTATATTTTTACTATAGCTTAATTAGCACGCAGCCCCTCGTCTTCGTGAGCCTCCAGCGGCCGGGAGCGCATTAGCCCGTTTCCAAGACGGCATGGATTATCGGACCCGTCCCTGCTCATTCCACGAGCGTGCTCTATCTAAAGCGTCTGCGCAGGGCCGTATGGGTCTGCTCGGCGCAGGGAGTGGCGGCTGAATCGAATCAGCCGCAGCACATAAACAAAGCAACCTTCTGGTGTGGAACTCGTAACCGAACGGCTCGCGCTCGCGACGACTTCCAGCATCCGCCTATGATCGTGAGCGGGCGATCTCGTCGAACACATTCTCGGCCTGCTGAAACCGAAGCTCGGCCTCCTTTTTCCGATGCGCTGGGTGACGGTCAGGATGGAGCGCGCCCCGGTAGGCTCGACGTGCCGCCGAGATGAGCCATTCCGGCGCGCTGTCGGCAAGTCCGACCCGGCGATAGAGAGCGATCGCCGGATCAGGCCCCACCGCAGTAGCAGCCGAGCGGCACCGCTGAACTTCTGTCCGCAGTGTTTCCACTTCCGCCTCGGCCTCGACGACCATGTTTTCGAGCGCCGTGACGTAGTTCGCATCGATGGTGTTTCCGGCGGACGAGTTCGAAACGGCGCGACGTTCGATTGAACCGAGATCAACCACAGCCCGGCGATCGTGATGACGATCAGGGCGATGTAGCCGAACACCGCCATCCAAGGCTGCGATATGAGCCAGCCGAGCGCGGCGAGGACAAGTAGCGTCCGCATAGATCAGCGCCTCTGGAATAGTAGCGCGGCGAGGAGGTTGGCCCGACCGACAAGGCGACCGTGGGCATCGCGTGTCGTCCGCGAGTGCTCATCGTAAATGCCGACGATTACGCCGCTCGCGTCACGGGCGATCAGCTTGCCGACAAGTCGCTGGCGCTCGATCCTGCCCACGACGGTCCCTCGGTGATCGCGAACGACCTCGCGCAAAGGAGCCTTGTGAACCTGGACGATGGCGGCATCCATCAGGCCGCCTCCCGGCCGTTTACCTCGCCGTCGAGGTCGTCGAGCATTCGGACGATCTCGGCGGCCTCCTCGTCATCAGCCCTCGCTGGGACGGCAAGGAAGTCAGGGAACGGCGCATTGGGGTAGTGTTGGAGCAACGCGGGCACACCAGCCTGTTCGCTGCTGAACGCATACAGGATACCGAGTTCGTCAAGCCGCCGCCGGATAGCTGCGGCTACGTCCGGTTTTACCCGCCTGTTGCGCGGAGCCAGCACCTGTTCGCAGGCCCATCGGCTTTCGTCACCGGATCGCAAGAGCGCCAGTTCGATCACCGCCTGCTCGCCCGGTCGGACCCATTCAACCAGGATGCGTTCGCAAAGAAAGGCGAAGGACAAGCGGTCGCCTGCACAGTTCCGAAAACGAATCCCGAGACTGGCCTGCTCTGGCCCGAGCCGAAGGCGCAGATCGGGGTCGTCATCCGCGATGGGGACCTCGACCGGAAGGCGAACCTGACGGGCCATCCAGCCTTCAGCCCATTCGACCATGTTCACGCCCCGCGTCCCGACCGGAAGCTTATCGAGGCTCTCCCGGATCAAGCCCGGCGTCGCATCGCAGAGTTCCACGATTATCTTGGTAAAGGCGTTCAGCGGAGAAACCTCGTCGGGCTTCACCCTTTCGACGACGGCACGATGGACAAGCACGTCGTCGAGACCGGTCACCACCGTGATGTGGTCGGTTCGAAGCTGGCCCTCGATCTGCCCGAGAACGCGCGCTCGCTTGCGGTCGCGCGGATCAGCGAACAGTTCGAAGGCGCGCCGGTAGATTTCTTTGCCAAATTGAGGGTCGCCGCCAAGCCGGGACAGCAGGCCGAGATAACCATCGGGACATGAGCCGAACAACGCCTCGATCGTGCGCCGGGGCTTCAACAGGATCAGCGCCCGCGCAATTTGCGCCAGCGGATCGAGATGTTCGCTTCCAGCCAGAGCATCCGGCGCATGATGCGCGATGCGATCCAGGAAATCCCTGGGCCTGTCTAGATCAACTTCGGCAGCGACGGCGAAGATGGCCTGCCGGGTGAGATTGCTGGCGTAGAGAATTTTCAAGATGAAATGAGGAAGAGATGCTTCCAAACGGCTTGCGAAATTCAACGAGTAGCCACGGAATTCGCGCGGTAGAAGTGGCTTTCGCTCGATCGGTCCCAATGATTACCTCGTGCTGGCTGCGTACAGACCAGCATGAAGCGAATCCGAAATTTGTCGAACGAATTGTCAGAGAGTTGTGCCGATATCGCTGCCTAGCCGTTAACCCGATGCCAGAATCACGATGACAGAAAGGCGCGGTCAAAGGGCAGCCGGAGCGACTACAGTCACCAGATCGCGCCTACCTCGTCCCTTCACTCGGATCACGGCGGAGCCGGTGTCGGCATTGTAGAAGGTCACCCGCTCAACGGTCCCAGCGAGGGTTTCCAGGGGAGTCGGTGCGGGTTCGGGTGATTATGCAGGTTCGAGCCAATCCTTATGCTGGCTGACATGGCTCCGTCTATCGCCCGGCCCATTCTCGGCAATGTCCAAGGCGGGAAGGCTGCGGACGATCTTCATCGTTTCCAGGCTGACCGTGATGATGCGCCGGAACAAGTCGAACGGGTAGGCAGGATCACCCACCGTCTCGATCGCGTAAAGGTTGGCGTCGTTGACGATCCCGGAAGCCGGATCGGTCTTCACGCATTGCCGCTCCATGACCCATTCCAGCGCGGGCTTGCCGTTGACCACGTAGTCGTAGGCTTCGAGCGGGATGCCGGTCATGGTAATGCGCGGGTTGTAGATCACCGTGGTCTTGTCGAGGTTGGGCCGCTTCCCGCCGAACTTCATCTTCTCGACGCGGAAATAGGCGGCTTTATCCTCGATGTGGGCGAGGCGGATGTCACCCTCCTTGATCGTGACCGGATAGGGCTCGACGGTCTCGAAGTTGACGTGCAGATCACCGAGCTTCCGGCCTGCTTCGACCAAGGCCCGGAAGTCCTCGGCCCGCTTCATCAACGGGATGCGCGGCAACTCCTTCGACAGGTTGTGGGCATACCGCTCGCGGTACTCATTCGAATGCAGCAGACCGTAGACGTAGTAGAACAGGTTCTCTTTCGTGACCGCCTCGCTCGGATAGGCTTCGGTGAAGTGCTTGAGCCCGAAACTGGTGATGGTGTCACGTTGGATCGAGCCGGGCTTCGATTCAGCAACTGCGCTCAGTAGGTCATTTTGCGAACCATCAGCGTCTTCGTCAGTTTTCTCTGAGCTATAGGTGTAGAGTGGAAAATACTGACCCTTCGAAATTAGGTCATGGCAAGGCATTTCCTCGGTCATCAAACAAGAAAAATCCAATGCTCCGGGACCGGATAGAATAATCCCTAAATTCTTCGTATCGCGTTTGAAATACCGCCCCATCAGATATCCGCTCCAGTTCAAACGATTGTCACCGTAGATGAACTGTCGCTGGTAGGGCCGGTAGATGCTGGGCCGAATTTTCTCTCGATCAAATTCATAGAGCCGCCCCTTCTCATGGTCGCCAATCGTCTTCTGGCACCATTTGAAAAATGCTTCTGGCGTGGAGTACCCCAGGTTTTTTGGGTGGCCGTTGAAATTTTTTATCTGCTGTGAAATCGTTCTCTCAAGTTCTCTTTGAGACGAATTGTAGCATATAGCGTCGCGGTTTGTCTTGACGCCCGCCGAATATGTATCGAATAGCGCTGATGTGCTGCTGCCCTTCGCTCCGATGGACAGGTGCCGGTCAAATACGATATCGCTTTGATTGAGCCAATCGCCCTTGTCGTCGGGGCAGATTTCGCGCCAACCATCCGCAACGCCAGAAATGCTCCCATATCCTGCTGTAATCGCGAGTTTCTGTTCGCGTGTGAGGTAGTCGCCGACTTCATGAAAGCTAATTTTACCTTGCGCTGTTGCTGCTGGGTTTTTCACCATAATGACAATTGCTACAGGCGTGCGGCTCCCTTGGCCAAAAATCTTTCCGCCCTCTCGGCGCGACCGCTCACCCTGCGTGCGTTGATTACCGCGCAGATGAAAGACGAAAAGCCGTGAAAACTCTTCGGTCAGGCACTTCCGCACACCGTCTGTGACCGCGCCATCCACCCAGCCCGCATTGGTGACAAAGCCGATTACACCCTCGGCCCCGACCCGGTCGGACGCCCAACGTATCGCACGGATATAGCTATCATAGAGTGCGCGCTTGTTCGTCATCTTGGTGCGGGCTGCATAGGTATCGCGGATGCGGCCATCCAGTCGGGGATAAACCACATTGGCTGCGTCATCGTTGGCGTTGTCCTGCCCTACGGAATAAGGCGGATTACCAATGATGACGCGAATGTTGAGTTCCTTCTGGCGCGTGCGACGATTGGAGTTCGCCTCAAGCATGTCACTAACGAGGTCGCGGTCTTGCTCGTAAAGCTGGAAGGTGTCGGTCAGGCAGATGCCGGGAAACGGCAGGTAGTCGCCGCCCATCTGCTCGTGATAGACCGCCTCGATGTTGATCGCGGCAATGTAATAGGCGAGCAGCACCATCTCGTTGGCGTGAATTTCGTGCCGGTACTTGTGGGCCATCTGCTCCGGCTTGATCAGGCCCGACTGGAGTAGCCGCGTGATGAAGGTGCCGGTGCCGACGAAGGGGTCGATGATGTGGACGCCCTCGCTGCCGAGCGTCTGCCCGAACTCGGACTGAAGCACCTCGTCCACCGACTTGATGATGAAATCCACGACCTCGACCGGGGTGTAGACGATGCCGAGGCGGGCGGTGAGCTTCGGGAAGGCCGCCTTAAAAAACTTGTCGTATAGCTCGACGACGATCTTCTGCTTCGCCGTGGCGTCCTCGATGCCCTTCGCGCGCATCTTCACGCTGTCGTAGAACTTGGCGAGGCTCTCGGCCTCTTTCTCCAGGCCCTGTCGGTCCAGCACGTCCAGGACACCCTGAAGCGCCTTCGAGACCGGGTTGTTCTGCGCGAAGCTGTACCCCTCGAACAGAGCGTCGAAGACCGGACGGGTGATGAGATGCTGGGCGAGCATCTCGATGGCCTCGTCGTCCGAGATGCTGTCGTTCAGATCATCGCGGATTTCGGCGAGGAAGGTCTCGAACGCCTGCTTCTCTTCCGATCCGGCGGTTTCTACGGCGGCGCGAATGCGCGTCACATGGACCTCGGCGATCCGGGCAACGTCCTTCGCCCAATCTTCCCAATAGGTGCGGGTTCCGCAACGCTTGACGATGCGCGCCATGATCGCCCTGGCGAACTCGTCGAACATGAAGGAGAACTGCTCCTGGCCATCGGCAGGGCGGTGATCTCCTGGTTCCCGGTCCGTGACGCCGCCACCCGCGCCCAGATCGAGACCGGTCGCATTCTTCGCCTGACGGGTCGGCAATTCGTTGGTGACAGCGACAATCTCGATGCGATCACCGGGATCGACGCCGAGATCGATCTTGTTGATCGTGGCATCGAGCCGGTCGTCATGGGCGCGAAGCGCGTTCAAGATTTGCCAGACGACACGGTACTTCTCGTTGTCGTCGAGCGCCTTCTCGGGCTCCATGCCCGCCGGAACGCCGACCGGCAGGATCACATAGCCAAGCTTCTTGCCCTCTGCCCGACGCATGACGCGGCCAACCGACTGGACCACGTCGATCTGCGATTTCCGGGGATGCAGGAAGAGGATGGCGTCGAGCGCGGGAACATCGACACCTTCCGACAGGCATCGCGCGTTCGTCAGAATCCGGCACGTGTCTTCGGTCTCCGGCTCGGCCTTCAGCCATGCCAGCCGCTCGTTCCTGGCATGGGCACTGAAGCCGCCATCGACATGGCGAACTTCGCAATCGAGGGGTGGAATGGTCGCCGCGACAGCTTCATCAAGGGTGTCGCGCCATTCATCGGCGACACGGGCGAACTCGGTTTCGATCAGCTTCGAGCGCTTGATGTCACGGGTGAAGGCCAGGGCGCGCCGCATCGGACCGGTATCGCTGGCGATGTCCGCCCGGAGGTCGGCCTTGGTCAGGGCCTTGTAGCAGCCAATGATCTTGGTGGCGTCGTCGAGCTTCAACTCGTTGTTCTCGTCGGCCAGCAGGCGCTGGACGCCCGAACTCACCGCCGCCTCGTCTACGGCGAGCACGATGACCTTGTAGTCGGTGAGCAGCCCGTTCTGGACCGCCCAGGAGAAGTTCCGGGTAAACAGGGTCTGACCGAACAGCGCCGGGTCGTCCATCGAGCAGAGCACGGCGTCTGCATCGTCTGCGGTCTTCTTGACGGCATCACCGAAGATGCGCGGCGTCGCCGTCATGTAGAGGCGCTTCTTGCCCCGGATGTAGGCGGCATCGTGCACGCGGACGAAGTTGCTGTCGTCCTCTCCGGCGAGCGTCACGCCGGTCGTGCGATGCGCCTCGTCGCAGACGATGAGGTCGAAATCTGGCAGTCCGTGATCAAGCTGCGCGGAGGAAACTGCCTGGATCGACTGGTAGGTCGAGAACACGACGGTGAGCTTGTCCGGGGCATCCGGCTTGGCGCGCGCGGCGAAATCCGCCGCCCGCGTGGAAGCGGGGATTTCCAGGTCGTGGACATCGATATCGGCAACATCACCATCGGCGGCTTTCCGAATGCCGACTTGGCTGTCCGAGCAGACCGCGAACGAGCGAAGCGGGATCGTGCTGTCGATCGACCATTCGCGGATCGTCTGCGACATCAACGAGAGCGACGGCACCAGGAACAACACCCGGCCACCCTTGCCGATCATGCTCTCGGCGATGTGCAGCGCCGTGTAGGTCTTGCCGGTACCGCACGCCATGATCAGCTTGCCGCGATCGGCCACGGCCAGTCCCTCGCGGACCGCAGCCAACGCCTCGACCTGATGCGGGCGCGGCTGCTTCCTCGCGACGAACTGGACCTTCTCGGTTTCCGAGAACGCTTTCCAGTCAATGCCGCTGTCCTCGATATCGGAAAGACCGATCCGCTTCGTGTCGATGGATTGGCCTTCCAGCGCGCTCTCGGCGTGGGTGCTCCAGGGCACGCCCGTGGTATCGACGATCAACCGGCGAACGAATGGACGCCGCCCCGATGCGGTGAAGAAGCTGTCGATGTCAGCGCGCTGGATGCGGTGACCTTCCGCGTAGAACTTGCACTGGATCGCGCACCACTCGCCGGGGGCTTCGGCCAGTTCCGCAACGAGGTCGATGCCGGTGTCGCGAGCGTCGAGACCCTGGCTGCGTGCCCATTCGCCGTAGCTCATGACCTGACGATAGAGATCGCGCTGGGTCGGAGCATGCTGGAGCCAGACCCGGACCAGCTTCTCGAAGTAGCCGCCCTTTTCGCGCTCGGAGGCCGATCCCGACCGATACCGCTCCAATAGGTCGTGCAAGCTCATCTTCAGGCCCTGCTCAATCGCTCGGAATTCTGCCGAATCTCTACAGCATCCCGTTGTGCCAGCGGCAGTGTCTTGAAGTCATCCTTCCATGCGCGTGCGCGTGAATTCGTCCCCGACGATCGCGTGATGGATAGTCTCGCACGAACTCTCTACGTCGGCCCTTTCCGCGCTTCGCGGAAATTGCGGCGACCTATTTGGGGCGCATCCAGGGGTGAATTGAAAGCTTCATGCGAGACGCGGCGATCGTAGTCGATCGATCAGTCGGATCGCCCGTACACCACCTGCTCGGCACCTTCGACGGCCCCGACATCATCAAGGATTTTCTGCGACGAAAGACACGCAATATCAATATCGTACGCAGAACGCCCACGCGGCCAGCACGGTCGCTTTTCAAAGTTCTGCGGCGCTCGCAATTGAAGAGAGCGGCGGCCTCAGACACGACCCCTGAGACACAAGTCGCGCCGACACCCCTTCATGGTCGGCAAACAGGAGGTGACTATGGGCATTCGATCGTACTCCTTGACGACCGGTTCGCCGGAAGGCTGGCTGCCTTCAGCTTTGGAGCGATCAAGGGGAGGACGGCTATCCGCCGAAGCCACTGTCGCGATCACCGTGCCGTCCATCAGCGCTTCCGTGGAAGCACATCACAACGGCGCGCTTTACTCGATCTCGCTCTTCAAGAACACGCGTGGGTATGGCGCTGAAGCCAACCTTCGGTCGTGGCGGAGACTCCTGACCAAGTTCGATCCGAGCGGCAAGGACGGATGGGCGTTCGATGGCTCGAAGCTGGAGCCTGGAGCCGAGGCCATGGTCCAACGGGGCTCACTGATCGTTGGGCTTGATGATTCTTGGGCCAAGGGCAACTGGTACTCGGGACACGAGGTCCGCCCCCGCGCTCTCCGGGCCTTTCTCGCCCAGGTCACGGAGGTGGACGGGTTCAAGATCATCTACGAGACCTCGGATAACGCATGGGCTCCGGGCATAGTCGGCTTTCTCAATGCCCATACCGACTTGGTCAAGACTGGCCGGGTTGGAAGCGGCCCGACCATGCGAAGGAGTCGGGCCTATTGGGATTCGGGTCGGCGGTAATGGCCAAAATGCAGGACCCCAGGGCGTTCGCGACACCTCAGTTGCGAGCGCAGTTCGCCAACACGGTGGGCTATCCGCATCACGTGGTTCTGAGCCCGACGAAAGTTCAAATCCGAGACGCGGCTATCACGAGTTGGCTCGCCGATCATGGCGGGGCCTTCGATTTCATTACCGACTTGGATCGGCTGGAAACCAAGCCCCTGGCTTGGCAGCAAAAGGCGCTCGTTGTGCGCGATGAGTATGCCGGGCTCCGTGGCGATCTGCCCGAGGAGGTTGCGAGGTCGGTGTTCTATGCATTCCAAGACCCCGATTTGGCCTTCGGGTTCAAGATGGCTTTTGGCTGATGAGATTGCTACCCCTCTCTTTCTCTCACAAACGGTCGTTTCCGCGACGCTGCTGATGGCGGGGTGATCGTCGAGGGATTTCGC
>NZ_JBMDKB010000043.1:0-22406 GCF_057809495.1 Allobosea sp. FG18 | reverse complement strand
GGATTTCGGCGCCCCAGGTGGCGTTTTCGATGGCGTCGCGGGCCTGTTTGTAGGTCATGCCGGCCGGCACCAGGGAGCCGTCGCCGGCGACGTCGTGGATCTGCTGCAGGAGATCCCGCTGCCGATCGTGGACCAGCGGGATTGCCCGCGCCCGTCCGCCCTTGCACCAGCTGGCTTGCAGGGCGAGATAGCCGCCCTGGTCAGCCGTGCCCGGCCGGAACTTCAAGGATTCTTCCAGGCGGAGGCCAAAGGCCATCTGCAGCCGCACCGCCAGGCGCATCCACTCGGCCGGAAGTCTCGCCAGTTGCTCGGCCGAGGCCGTGCGGGCTTTGTCGATTCCGGCCAGCTGGCGCCGGGGAATCCCCAAATCTGAATTGTTTCGCGGTAAAACGCTGGTTTTCCCTGCCTTCGTCGCCCAATATCGTACCCAGGACATGCGGTTCTTGATGGTGCCGGTGGACAGCCCTGCTGCCTTCCAGCTTTCGACCAGGGCCGAGATGTGTTTCGGCTTGACCGAGCGCATCGAGGGCAGCTTGTAGCCCAGGCCCGCGAGTTCGCGAGCGATCAGCTGCAAACCCCGGTGACGCTGATTGTGCGTCACATGCGACCCTTCCCCCGTGGTCAGGGTCAGGGATTTCAGGTCAAAGGCCAGGGTATCCATTCATGGTATCATTCACTTGGTTAGTGGTTATGACCTGCCGCCGCAGCCTATAGCATGCGGTCAGCCGTATCAGATGTGAGAACTTCCGTTCGCATATCCGACACAAATGGTCGGGGTATTCAGGCAATTACTCCTTTCGCCGTTCCATCTAGTCTACAATCGTCGCCCTCTGCGGGGTTCCGGCCTTCCATTCCGGGGTTGTCGCAGCTTTGTCGGGGTCTCCGTCATCGTTTACCTCTCTCGGGTTCGCGCCGTGCCCTACCGTAGGGGGTCATGCGGTCGCGGGGTTGCACAGGTCGCGCCGTGCTCGCTCATGCTGGTGTTCAGCGTCATGGGTTCGCCTCCTTCGGGCGGGTTAAACGTCAGGCGGGCAAGCCGCAGGTGTCATGTTCAGGCGGTTGTAAGGCGCCCCGGTCTGTATCCGGCACGCCGCGCGTGCAGCGGCGTACATCCCCTTCTGTCACTCGCCGCCACTCAATTCTGACAGGCCTCGGCCTGGTCAGTGGTGGCGCCTCGGGGGCTGTTTTCCGCCATCATGACGCGGGGGCGAGCTTGCGAGCCGCCGCCGTCACTACCTGCCGGTGGCGGTAGTGACGGCGGGGCAGGGCCTCGCCTGTGATGGTCTTGCACCAGGTGCAAGCCCACGGGGACGGCTCCGGCCGCCTTCCCCGACCCTTCGGCCTATTCGCCCGCTTACGGCCTCCGGCCTTCCAGCAGACGAGGGGGAGGGATGCCCTCCCCAACCCTCCCGGGCGCAGGCTGGCGCCTGCCTCCGGCTCCGCTCTCTACGGCGCTGTGTGGGGGCGCGTTCGCTACGCCGGAGAAGGGCCGGTGCCCGGCCGATCGACGCCGCCAGGGCGGCGCGGTCCTGGCGATCGGAATCCGACGCCCTCCCTTCGCCTGGCGGCTCCGGCAGGCACCTGCCGGATTGCGCCTTGTAAGGTTGGCGTCAGGAATCGGATAGGATGCAATCCTACTCCGTGCTATAAGAGGGCAAGGAAAGGCCCCTGACATGCGTACTACCCAACAGATGAGCATCACCCTGCCGCTCGAACTGGCTTCCATGGTGAAGGCCAAGGTTCAGGCGGGCGGTTATGCCTCCGAAAGCGAAGTGATCCGCGAGGGCCTGCGGGCTCTGCAGGAGCGTGACGCCGTGGTGGAGCGCTGGCTGAAGGACGAGGTTGGCCCGGCGATCGACCGCTATCGCGCCGACCCGTCCCGAGGTGCGCCGCTTGACCAGGTATTCAGCCGCCTTGATGCGGTCATGAGCGCAGACGCGAGCAAAGCCCGCTAGTCGTGGCCTATCGCATCAAGCTCCTGCCGGAGGCCGAGGACGACCTCGCCGCCATCTACGCCTATATCCGCGACAATGGCTCGCCTGAGATCGCCCGGGGCTATATCGGGCGCATCCAGGCGTTTCTGCGCGGATTCGACACGTTCCCCGAGCGAGGCACCCGCCGCGACGATATCCGGCCGGGGCTGCGCATGGTCGGGTTCGAGCGCCGGGTTACGATCGCTTTCGTGGTCGAAGGCGACGAGGTGATTTTCTCTAATATCCTCTACGGTGGCCGCCAGCTGCCGGACCTGGCCGAGTAAGTCGCCGCGGCCACACCCCTCCCGGGGGAAAGCAGCTGCGGGCGTTGGCATCAGCCGCGGCTCCTGTCAGCCTTCCGGCATGCCCCGCATCAACCCCGAACACGCCAAGCGCGGAGCCGCCGCCGAGGCGGATTTCAAGCGCTGGCTGGACTATTCCAGGGTGCCTTATGTTTACGCCACCCAGGATATCGAAAGCGTGCCGGAGGGTTTCCGGGGGAAGCTGAAGCGGCCCGATTACCTGGTCGGCCTGCCCTTCGTCGGAAACATGGCCTTCGACGTGAAATCCAAGACCATTTACGAAGGCTGCCTGCTGTTCGACGTGGACGAGGTCGAGAAGCTGACCGTCTTTGACGACCTGTTCCGGATATCGACGTTCTTTGCCTGCCTCGATCGAGGCGGCGGCGATCGGGCGACCTGGTTCCGCCTTCCCGAGCTGAAGCACTGCCGGACCAGACGCATGAAAAGCGGCGCGGTCTATGTGGCGCCGCTGTCGGCCGGGATTAGCGTGGACATGCGCGAGCCCTTCCAAGAAGCCTTGCGGGCGACGATTTCCCTGGCGTTGTGAACGAGCCGGAACGGCGGGCTGGGGGCAGCTGGGCGCGTTCCGGCTCGGCCCCGTCGCTACGTGGCGCCGTAACGGCCAGAGCATCGAGAAGAAGGGGCTGCACCCCCTGGCGCGTCAAGGGGGCCGAGCCTCGCTATCGGCAGCTCGACATGGTTAATTCTTCCCTAAAAACTGGGACAGATCGTTAAAACAGCCAATCGATGAAGCTCCATGCGAGCCAGCCGAGTAGGCCGAGCCAGAGAACTTCAAGGCTGACATATACCGTGGCCAGCAGCATGCCGACGGCATTGGCAGAAAGAAGTTGCTTCTGACGATCTAAGTCGATGCTGGTTTGTGTCATTTCAGGACGCCATGACGTTGCTGGCGTCATTGGCGCATCATGTGGGCCATATCTTCCGGCACACCAGCGATCAGCCTGACAGGCGGGCGCCTGTCACGAAATTCAGCAATTGTGGGACTGGAAATTCCTCTGTGCCAGCAACAGGTTGCGGTGCCCACAAATCAGTCTCGAAATGGGCTGGGCAAAGAGGCGGGCGGTGCAGCGAGCCGGAGGCAGTCGATCCCGCATCCCGCCTTCGGCGTCGCTTTGCTGACGCTCCTGCGGCTACCTTATTGAACCGGTCACGTTGCAGGCGAATGGCCGCCCAGCCGGCCGGAGAATATGGAGTTTCTTCGGCACCGGCAGGCTGGCGTCTGATATGCCCATTGTTGCATGGGCGGTCGCTGACCGCCGGTGCGGGTGGCTGCAACAGAGGCTCAGGCAACGGGAGACGGCGTTGAAGAAGCTGCAGGACGGCCAATATCCCTTCCGGGAAGAATACTATCCGCTAGCCGAGATGGTGATGACCGAGGCACCGCCGGAGCTTGAGGCATTCCTGGCCGCGCAGGCACAGGCCAACGGCATCGCGGTTGTCCGGGATGAGCCGGTGGAGCTGCTCTGCGAGATTCCTGGCATGGAAACCAACCGGTTTCTGGTGTTCTGGCCGTCCGGCTCGGAGCGCATGCATCTTCTGGTGCCGAGGCATTTGGCCAAGGGGCTGGCCTGATCCACTCCGGCGCGGACGAAACCTCCTGTTAAAACCTGCCCAATAAAAGAACAATACATGAACATGCTTGTTGCCCGGCGGGAATCCTGATGCCAGACTGACGGCAAATGACACAGATAAAGCGAATCATCTCCCGCATGCGCCCCGGCCAGAAAACAGAGTTCACCCGGCTGCATGAGCAGGCCGGCATGACGTTCGAGGAAGCAGTCGCCTTCCTGGAGGTTTCGGAGCGAACCGGTCAGCGATACCAGAGCGGCGAGCGCGAACCGACTCGCCTGGGCATCCGGATGCTTAAGCAGGCCGCAGCGAAGCGATGCGCCCCTGCAGAAGCCGTCCGGCCGGCTTTCCGGTTCATTGACCTGTTCGCCGGAATTGGCGGCCTGCGTATGGGGTTCGAGACCATCGGGGGGCGCTGCGTTTTTACGTCGGAATGGGATCCGCATTCGCAGAAAACCTACGCAATGAACTTCCCTGATAATCACCCGATCGCGGGCGATGTCCGGGAGTTTTCGCAGGCGCCCGGCAAGATCCCGGAACATGACGTGCTGCTGGCCGGCTTTCCCTGCCAGCCGTTCTCGATCGCCGGTGTTTCAAAAAAGAACTCGCTCGGCCGCCCTCACGGCTTCCTGTGCGACACCCAGGGCACGCTGTTCTTCGACACTGCGCAGATTATCGCCCATCACCGACCGGCGGCGTTCCTCCTGGAGAATGTGAAGAACCTGGAGAGCCACGACGGCGGGCGCACCTTCGCCACCATCATGAATGTGCTGAAGAACGAGCTGGGCTATCACGTCCAGCATCGCGTCATCAGCTCGGAACCGTGGGTGCCCCAGAAGCGCCAGCGGGTGTTCATCGTGGGGTTCCGCGAGCCCAACGCCTTTAATTTCAGCGCCCTGAAGCTGCCGGCCGCCGAGAGCGGGCCGAAGCTGGGTACGATCCTGCTGCCGTCCGACCAAGTCGACCCGAAATACACCCTGACCCCGAAACTCTGGCAGTACCTTCAGGACTACAAGAAGAAGCACAACGCCGCCGGCAATGGCTTCGGCTACAGCCTGTTCGGCCCGAACGATGTCTCCAGGACCCTTTCGGCCCGGTATTACAAGGACGGGTCTGAGGTGTTGATTGATCAGCCCGGCAAGCGGCCCCGGCGCCTGACGCCCCAGGAGTGCGCCAGACTGATGGGCTTCGAGCGTCCCGGCAGGCCGTTCCGGATTCCGGTTTCGGACACCCAGGCTTATCGCCAATTCGGGAATGCCGTCGTGGTGCCCGTGGTGGAGTTCGTGGCAAACGCCATCCGGCCCTATATCGAGGCGGCCCTGGCGCAAGAGGCCTCGGCCGCCAGCAGCCCGGCCTACGTTCGGGAACGGTCCGAGCCTATCGCTGCCCATGGCTGATACGGTCTCACCCGAGGTTCGCAGCCGCATGATGGCCGGCATTCGCGGGCGTGACACCAAACCGGAAATGATTCTACGCAAAGGGTTGCATGCAGCTGGGTTCCGGTTCCGGTTGCATGACCGGGGGCTGCCCGGCCGCCCCGATATGGTGTTCCCGCGCTGGCGGGCCGTGCTCTTTGCTCACGGCTGTTTCTGGCACGGTCATGATTGTCACCTGTTCCGATGGCCTGCGTCGCGGGACGAGTTCTGGCGAGCGAAGATCAGCCGGAACCGGGAGGTAGACGAGTGCGCTTTGCAGCAGCTTGATGTAGCCGGGTGGCGTCATGGCGTCGTTTGGGAATGCGCGCTGAAGGGCAAAACCCGGCTACCCCTGGTGGATGTTATCGATGCCTGCGCGACCTGGCTTCGCGGCAGCGAACCCACTTTTGAAATCCGGGGTGCGGCATGAGCGCCATCCGTCATGGCCTGCTTTCGGACTATTTCGACGGGGTTGCTGTGAAGCGGCTCACCGCCGTGGAAACCAGCCCGCAAATCTCAAATCAGCACGAGTTCAACGGCTCCGGTGCGCTGCGTCGGCTTTTCGGCGACGCTGACCAGAAAAATATCTCGACGCGCTTTGTCTGGCTCGGCGAGGAGCAGGAAGGCGTTACCGAGGATGGACTGATCAGCTGGTACGATGCCCGCCGGAATCATCCCACCCGCACCGAATACCGGCTGTACTATCCGACCAACGCCGTGACCGGGATGATGCAGGCCGGCGACAGCTTTTTCGTCGCTACGCGCAGCGACGGCACCGCGATGGTGATCGTCACTCCGGTAGACAGCACCATCCAGAACCAGCTGATGTGGCTGTTCGGCCTCGAAGATCAGCCCGGATTCCAGTTCGTTGCGCGTGATATCGAGCCCGATGAATCCGCCGAGATGGACTTCGCGGCACGGTACATCCTCGACGAGATCGGTATTGAGCTTGAAGAGCCGGAAGCGGCGCGTCTGGACACGTTGATCGAGCCGTTCGGGCTCATCTTTCCGACAACCCGGGTTCTCTCGGAACTGGCCCGGAAATCCCTCCCCGGTGCGCTGCCCCTGGATGCGCCCGACGAAGCCATTCTGACTTGGATGGAGCGCGAGGAACAGCTGTTCCGCCGACTGGAGCGTCGGGTCGTGGATTCCCGACTGCGATCCGGCTTTATGGCTGGTGAGGGATCAGACGTGGACGGCTTCCTGAGCTTTTCGCTTAGTGTGCAGAACCGCCGTAAATCCCGCGCCGGGCAGGCGCTTGAAAATCATCTGGAGGCGCTGTTTCAGGCTCACAATGTTCGTTTTGCCCGTGGCGCCGAGACCGAGAACAGGAACAAGCCCGATTTTCTCTTCCCCGGCCCGGTGGAATACCGGAACCCGGCGTTTCCGGCCGATCGCCTGACAATGCTTGGAGCGAAATCCAGTCTGAAGGATCGCTGGAGGCAGGTGCTTTCGGAGGCCGTGCGCATCGATCAAAAGCACCTCCTGACGCTGGAGCCGGGTGTCTCGACCAACCAGACGGATGAGATGCAGGCGAAGCGGCTGCAGCTGGTGGTGCCGGCGGGCGTCCAGAAATCCTACACGGCCCAGCAGCAGGGCTGGCTGATGGACGTGCAATCGTTCGTCAGCCTTATTCGCGAGCGGCAGAACCGCCCTGCCTGATCAGAGATCGAAGGCCGATCTGCCGACGACCTTGTGCATGTCGGCGCAGAACTGGGTCAGGGGCCTGTAAAGCTCGGTGCCATTGATGCTCACCGCGTATTGCCGGTTGCCGTCCACATCGAGCTTTGCCACCAGCTTTTCCAGAGTGGTATCGGGCATGTAGATGGCGGAAAACCCCATTCGTTTGTAGAGCTGCATTCGCCGTTTGGTCCAGAACTCACTGGGCGTGTCGAAAAACCCGAATCCAATACCCTCAATTGAATTCGCTGAGTAGAGCAACCGTTCCTTTGCTTTCTCTGATTTCACCGAGATTACAAGGTTTGTTGGGGCGCACGGAATCAGAATGTCGCCAAGCGCTTTGAGATCATTCATCTTGCCTTCGTTCAACAGAATGTGGCCCGGCATGCGCCAGACCGGCCAGTTTTTTTCATCCAGCCCCATGGCCGGGATACCGGCCGAGGTCAGGACTTCGCTGCACAGCAGCTCCATGATGGTACCGCCCATGCCCTGGAAGTCCCGTGCTGGCGGATAGGCCCAGCCAAGCGTTTTCGGGTGCTGGACCTTAAAGGCCTCAACGACGTTGGCATCCGTTATACTTCCCCCGACGGAAAGCTCGCACAGGTGCACGATCGCATGGGCGGAGGGGGCGAGATCGACTTGATTGTAAAGGCAGGGGCAGGACCGAAGCAGGCGCCTCAAAGCGGCGGCGTTGGCCGTTGGAGCTGGGCGCAATTTGGCGGGGTTTGAAGGAGCGGCTCCGAACAGGCTGTTCAGAACAGCCAGGAGAGCCGACTTTTCGGGGCCGGCGCGGAGCTTCAGTTCAGGACGGTCAAGGGTTTCGGCCCAGGATGAAGCCGGCGAGCCCAACGGGCAATACGGGTGTAGGCAGAGCATCTGGCGATCTCGAAGGGTCTCGCCGGAGTAGGGACTAAAATTGGTGAGGATTTTCCTGGGGTTGGCTGTGTCCTAAGTTTGTATGCACAAGTCAAGAATTTTGCATAAGCATCACGCCCCTGCCCTGCCAAGGGCTTACGGTATGCAAAAGGTACTTGCATAAGTCGGGCGTCGGCGTAGGCTGTTCGTATGCCGATATATGGATACGCCCGCGTCTCGACAGACGGTCAAACTCTCGATGCCCAGCGGGCCGCTTTATCGGCCGCTGGCGCGGAGAAGGTGTTTCAAGAAGCAGCCAGCGGCGCGAAAACCGACCGCAGGGAGCTGGCCAAGGCGCTGAAGATGCTGAACGCGGGCGACACCCTCTTGGTGACCCGCCTCGACCGTTTAGCACGATCGACGCGCGACCTTCTCAACATCCTGGACGTGGTCAGCAAAGCTGGTGCCGGGTTCCGATCGCTGGCAGACGCCTGGGCCGACACCACCACCCCTCACGGTCGCCTGATGCTGACAATCCTCGGTGGTCTAGCCGAGTTCGAGCGCGAGCTGATCAAGGCGAGGACCGGCGAAGGGCGAGCGCGAGCCAAAGCCAGGGGTCAACATATGGGACGAAAGAGCGCCCTCACCCGCCATCAGCGTGATGAGGCTTTGCAGGCGCTCGCCGACGGTTCCGCGACACAGGCTGATTTGGCTAGACGCTTCAATGTGAGTCAATCCACCATATCGCGCTTAGCTTCTCGAAGTTGACAAACTTAACTTATAGCGGGAGCGCGTCGCAGTTACGTACGAGCGCGCTTGGGCTTGGAGAATTTATCGCGTTCTCTCGCATTTTATTGCATTCGCCATATTTGCATTCTTCCCACATTTCCTCATTGTGAGGCACAAGGTCAGACATGAAACGCTTTTCCATATTACAGTATGATTTTGTATTTATATCAGCGGTTTTAATATTAAATTTTTTGACGCATTCATTAATAGCCTCGTTCGCGATTGAGAATACGCCACCGTGCCTTGCCAGAGCATAGGAGAAGGGAACATTTGCCTTCTCCGCAGCAAAATTGTTGATATCCATCAATAGATTGAATGAGTTTCTGTAACAGATGTCGGCAATCTTAACGGCGTCATCATCGGTGGCGTGAGACTCTGAAAACGACATTATACTAATGAAAGTTACCAACAATAGTTTTTTCATATTCGGTCTATCTATATTTACGTTCATTTATTTCTTCAAGGCTACTGGCCGGGACACGTCCGGAAAGAACGTCATCCCATAGTTTCAGATTTCGATTTGATTCTACGATCGCATCCTTGCTCTTGAAGTAGAATAAATCAAGTATTGGTCCAAATATACTGACCCTTGAATTATCTCTAGCAGTATCATACGCCGCGTCCGCAAAAGATATGCGAGCGTCTATGCTATCTGGATTCTGGCGAGCGGCTTGATAAGTCGTCACCAATTGCGGAATCCTAGCCGCATTTGCAATTATATTTATAGTCTTTTGAGGAGATGCGTTCTGGTTCTGCTGCGTCAGTAAGCTTCTTGTGGCAACTAGAACAGTTTCCCTGATTCCAACAGATCCTACCTGCCCCCCAGCTGACATATTAACCGGGGTTTGGGACTGCGCTGCTGCATTGGATTGAGACGGCTGGTTCTGTAGCGGCGATTGAGGCTGCACTGGTTGTATCGGCTGGGTGGGCAGCATCGAGGGGACTCTGCCGGACTGAACAACGCCCGTGGGCAATGGCGTCGGGTCGCGAAGGACGTGAATTGCCAAATACTTGACCTCTGAAGGCCGCGCGGGGTCAGTATATGTCCTACTTGAAAGGGCAACCCCACATTTATCGGCGTAATACATAGAGCAGCCGGATTGTGCGATTACAAAATTGAATATCTCCGGCGCCGTTTTTACCGGCACCGACAGGCTGTTATAATTGCTGACCTCGGATATTATGTGACGTGACTGAGCTCGACACCGACAAGAACGGGGTCGTGTCGCAGAAGGCCTGGGCCGATTTCGTGAAAGGCTGGCTCGAAAGCGAGAAGCATTTCACGGCTGGACGCCGCAAGGAGCCAGACTATTCGGGCGTGATGCAGCTTCTCACGGGCGACCGTGATGCGGGCACGATCAACCTGGATGGCCTCGGCGATGCCCGGAAGCGGTTGCTCGCCATGTGCGCCGACGCGATCGGCAAGGGCGCGCCGGAGGGCAATTACATCACCACCGGCCTGGCAGCCTTTGACCTCGAGGTTCTGGTCGGATGGGCGCCGCCCGGCACCCCTTCCAGTGTCGCGGTTGTTGCACCCCGCGCGCCGGTAGAATCGGCCCAGCCGATAGCTCGGCGGCCCGGCGCGCTGCCGTTCGAGGGCACCTGGCGGCTGCGCGCCGAGGAAGCCTGCGGTTCCAGTATGGGCATGACGATCACCAAGGAGGCCATCTTCCAGGGCGCGCCAGGCAATGTTTCCGTGTCGAAAATCATCGCTGTGAAACGCATCAACGAGATGGCCTATCGCCTCACCATCCAGGAAGCCGACAAGCAGCGCTCTGGTCGAACCACCGTCGAAATCGGGATCGAGAACGGCGATGCCATCACAGGGGATGGAGCGATATTTCCCGGCCACTCGGTGGAATATCTGCGCTGTCCGGATCGGATTCCCTCCGGAGCGGCGGCAGTAGCACCGAGATCCCCCGCCCGTGCTACTCCCGCCAATTGTGTTGCGAATGTCGAGCGTCTGGAGGGTCAGCTTTTGAGGGCCAACCGGCAAGGTGTCGCGATAGGAAAGGCCGAATACCTGCGGACCGGAACCATCTCGAATGCCACCGCCTGCCGCACCTCAATGCACACCCAATCCGTCGAGAAGCGTCTTCTGAGCGCCATGAACAGCTGCCCTGCCCTCCCCAACGGAGCGTCCAGGATCAACGGCCTTATGGCGAAGATACGCGACGGCCAGGCGATCGTCCGCCGCAATAACTGGTGCGGCTAGGCCACCCATCCCCTGACCAGCCCAGCATAGACGCGGGCGGCGGCACCGGCAGCCCGGTAGTCTCCCCAGATGACGACGCTGACGCCCTGTGCCGTTGTGTGGCCAGGGCCGCCGTCCAGATGTTATCCTCTCCCCTTCCGAGGTCCGTCCCGGCCGGGTCAGGTTGTGCCTGGTCAAGGTTCCTCGGTTTCCGGATTCCTGCACCGCGCGGCCAGCACGGTCGGAGTGATGCGCCGAACGCGCCGCCCCGCAAGGCATCCAGCCGTTTCCTGAAGGACATCCTCGGCCGGAGCCTCCTTGCAGGTCGTCTTCTCCGTATCGGCTCAGTGGATCACCCGACCGGCCGCGATTGGCGCAGCCGGAAAACCAAATCGGGAGAATCCCAATGACCAAAACCAACAACCGCCCCTCGCACACCGTGTCGATCGTGGAAGGCGAAGGCGACAACAGCGTTTGGACGGAGATCGGAGCCATGTGGCCGCATAAGGACGGCAAGGGCTTCCAGCTCAACCTGAAAGCCATCCCCGTCACCGGCCGCCTCTCCGTCCGCCTCTGGACCGAGAAGCCCAAGAAAGATCGCAACCAGGAAGGGGTGGCCTAATGGCCCCCCGCTTCCGGGCGGTGCTCCTGGTCGGCCGCCAACTGACGGCCGAGTACGACGCCCGCGACGAGCAAGCGGCCGAGGACATCGCCCGATTCTTGTTCGAGAACGATCGCGCATTCTTCCGGGCCGATTCCGAGGACATCGTGGATTGCCTCATCGAGCAGACCGGCGAGGTAGCGTCATGAGCCGCTACGTTCGCCCTCTCTTGCTTGGCCCGGTGCCCGAGCTGGCGCAGGCCTCTGCCCTCGCCTCCGGCGTGCTGCATGGCGATTGCGTCCAGGTGCTGCAGGAGCTTCCGGCCGACAGCATCGACCTGGTGCTGAGTGACCCGCCCTATGGCTGCAATTATCGCGATCGCTCGGGGCGCCGCGTTGCCAACGACAACCGCACCGACTGGCTGCAACCGGCCTTCGTCCAGGTTGCCCGGGTGATGAAACCCGACAGCCTGTGCGTCAGCTTCTACGGCTGGCATGTCGTGGACCAGTTCATGGCCGCCTGGCGGGCCGCAGGCCTCCGGCCGGTCGCGCACCTGGTGTTCCCGAAGCGCTATGCGTCCCGCACCGGCACGTTCGAGGCCAGGCATGAACAGGCCTATGTGCTCGCCAAAGGCTCCCCGAAGGTCGCACAGCCGATTCCGGACGTGCTGCCTTGGGCATACACCGGCAACCGGCTGCACCCCACCCAAAAGCCTGTGGAGGCCTTGCAGCCGATCATCGCCGCCCTCACCCGGCCGGGCGATATCGTGCTGGACCCGTTTGCCGGTTCCGGCTCAACCCTGGTCGCGGCGCAGCTGCTCGGCCGAGGCTATGTCGGGATCGAGCTGGACGCGGGCCACGTCCGGACGGCTCGCCGGAGGCTGGCGGGCTAGACCCGCCGCCTCGGCAGGCGCAGCGAACGCGCCCCCACATGGCGCCGTAGAGAGCGGAGCCTGCCCGGACACGTCGCGCTCGATGCGCGGCGGGGCCGCCTCAACGTTACAACGTCACGATGTTGTAACGTTGTAACGTTGTAACGTCATGGCGTCATAACGTTGTGACGTTGTGACGTTACAGCGTCGTAACGTCGTGGCGTTGCAACGTTGCAACGTCATGACGTGGAAACGTCAGAACGTTATGACGTTGTTAACGATTCATCAGCTATGATTCCAGCCATGAAAACCATCGCTTTCATCACCGCAAAGGGCGGGCCGGGGAAATCCACCCTGGCCGCCTCGGTCGCCGTCGCCGCCTCGCAGGCCGGTGAAACGGTCTATGTGATCGACATGGACCCGCAGGAATCCCTGTACAAATGGGGCCAGCGGCGCAAGGCGCACTCCGAAGAACCCGCCGTGGACAAGACCACGGCTGAGAAATTGCAGACGGCAGTCGCCACCCTCAAAAAGGCGGGCTACTCCCTGGTCATCATCGACACCGCAGGCGTGGACATGGCCGCCAACTCGGCCGCCATGGCGGTTGCCGACCTCTGCCTTGTGCCTTCGCGGCCTAGCCAGCTCGACATCGAAGCCGCCAAGCCGACCGTGTCCTCGCTCCTGCGCCTGAAGCGCAAGTTTGCATTCGTGCTCAACCAATGCCCCACGGCCCGCCTCTCGCGGCCGACAGATGCCGCACGAGCGCTGGCGCTGATGGGAGGCCTGGCCCTTCCGTTCATCGGCCAGCGGGTGGACCACATGGACGCCATGGCGACCGGCCAGGGCGTCACTGAACGCGATCCGGTCGGCAAGGCTGCCGACGAAATTCGCCAGCTATGGGGCTGGATCAAAAACCAAGTGGAGAACAAGGCTGATGGCCAAAAAACTACCCGTGTCGCTTGAGGCGCTGATGACGGCGGACGCCGAGGCGGAAACGCCGGTTCCGGCTCCGCAGCCAGCACTCAAGGCGGCGGCGAAGCCGCGTGCGGTTAAAAGTAACGTTGTGACGTTGCAACGTCAGGACGCTACCATGTCACGGCGCAGCGACCTGCCGCATACCAGCATCTACCTGCATCCCAATGTGAAGAAGGCCATTGCCCAAATCGGTCTCGACTTCGGCATGAAGCCCCACGATGTGATGATGGAGGGCATCGACCTGATGCTGGCGAAGTACGGTAAAGCGCCCGCCCGTGAGCTGGCGGCCAAGTAACGCTATCACGTCGTGACGTTGCAACGTCATCACGTCATCACGTCATGGCGCTTTGCCTTTGGATTTCTGCCCACCAATAGGGCAGGGCACTCGCTGCCTTCCCGCTAATCACGTACCCTGAGCCCCATGAACCCACCCGAATCACGCTCGCTATCGCTGGCACGGCCTGAAGAGGCCCAGGTGCGCGATGCCGACCTTCGGGCGGAGATGGACGCGCTGCGCGGCGGCCCCGGCTATGAGTTCAAGCTCATGGCGCTGATATCGAAGCAGAGGGCGCGCGACCAGGAGGCCGAGAAGGCAGCCGCCCGCAAGGCCGAGCTGTCCGGCCTCAGCCGCGAGCAGCGCCGCCGCTCCATCGCGCGAGAGGTGATCGAGACGGACACTCCGGCGCCGGAAAACCTGCGCTACATGCCGACGCCGCTGGCCATCTGCGGCCTGCCCTACAAGAAGCTCAACACGGACGGCAAGGAGTTCATTCGCGAGCAAGGGCGGATGCGTATCGTCGTCACCCCGGGCAGCCTCACCGACCCGAACGGCAAGCGCATCCTGCAGCCGATCCCCTACGGCCCGAAGGCCCGCCTCATCATGGCGCACCTTTCGACCGAGGCCCTGCGCAACCGCTCACCGATTATCGAGGTCGCCCCCAGCTTCACTGCGTTCCTGCGCGATCTCGGCTTTGACCGCCGGGGAGGGGAGCGCGGCAACATCAAGCCGTTCAAGGAGCAGCTGCAGGCGCTCGCCGCCTGTCGGATGGAAATCGCCGCATGGGACGGCAAGCAGTCCGCCAGTGTGGACGTGAAGCCGTTCAGCAAAATGCAGCTGTGGTTCTCAGATAACCCGGACCAGCAGAGCCTCTGGACCAGCACCATCCAGTTCTCCAAGGATTTTTACGAGCAGCTGCAGAACCACGCCCTGCCGATCGATATGCGCGTGCTCAAGGCCCTGTCGAATTCAGCCAGGCGCCTCGACCTGGTGATGTGGATCACCTACCGCATCACCCGCCTCGAAACGAACTTCGTGCTGGGCTGGAATCCGCTCAAGCTGCAGTTCGGCGAGGGCTACGCCCGCGATCGAGACTTCCGGGCCGCCTTGGTCGAGGACCTGGCCGCTCTCAAGGAACTGTTCCCGAAACTGCCGGTGAAGCTTTCCGAGCACGGCCTTTCGATGGAACCCGTCGAGCCCAGCGCGCTCGCCATTCCCAAGCGCATCATCCGTCCCTGATTTTCCGAATCACTCCCTAGAAAAAACGCTGATTTCACAGCGACATAGGCGCGCTGATTAGGTCGCGCTTTGGGGATAACTTTTCCCGGCAAAAACATGGGGTTAGACACCCCCTCGCGCTGATTAGGTCGCGCTCGCGCGCTGATTAGGTCGCGGGGGGCATATTTCGGCGCGCTGATTAGGTCGCGCCCTTGCGCTGATTAGGTCGCGCTTTCCGCGCTGATTAGGTCGCGCCCTATATATAGAACAGAAAGTTCTCAGAAATATCTCTGCAGAAAGCTCTCTTACAGAAAGCCATTCAGAATCTCAGAAAGGGCGGGATTTTTGAATTTTGGAAGGAAGGATTTGGAGCACTCGAATTGCGCCGAGCCCGATCCTGGTAGACCATCCTAGCCGACCAGAAACAGCATCAAGGGGCGAGCCTGCAGTGCTCCGCACCCCCTGACTCCGTCACCTTGCCCGACTGAATTTTGCCGCCAATGAATCAAAGACAGATTCCGGTCAGCTCACCCTGCCGATGGACCGGCTGGCAGAAAGGGCAGGGGAGGCCGTAGGAGCCCCTTCGACCATTCCGACGACCCGGAGCCCATCCAGCTACAACAAAGCCGTTTTAAAGGCTCCTGGTTAAGCCAGGGCTCTTTAAGGGCCAGACCTGCCCTTGGCAGGTCATGGCCAGCACACTGCCTGGCGATGAAGGCGAGGGGTCAAGGCCGACAGAGCGTAAGCGTGCCTTGACGCCGACCCGCGCCAGGCAATCAGCCCCGTTGCCGGGGGAGGGCGCGCAGATAGGTTCCCTTTTCGAGCGCAGCTAGGCGGCTTTCCGTATGCGGATGCGTCGCAAACAATCCGCCCAGCTTCGCGCCCCGGAACATCAGCGAGGCATATTGCATCTCGGCTGGTGTCCGCCTCGCCGTGATCCGTTCCAGCTTGCGCAGCGCATTCGCCATCGCATCCGGGCTGGTGAGGCCTGCGCCGATCGCGTCGGCAAAGAATTCCCGGCCGCGCGAAGTGCCTTTCACGGCTATCTCGCCCCCAAAGAACAGCGATTTCCGGGCGCCGCGTGCCAGCATGGCACCGAATTGCGCATCCGTCCGGGTCTTGGTCGTCGCGGCCGTAATAATGTTTCCGATCAGCTCGGCGCCGCTCGCCAGTGTGCTCTGCACCGCCTCCGAAACCTGCATCCGCAGCATGTCGCCGGAAACGATATGGCCGAGCTCATGGCCAATGACCGCGTTCAGCTCTTCTTCCGACAGGGCCTTAATCAGCGGAACACCCACGACCACCATGGCATTGTTGCGGCTGGTGCCGCAGGCGAAGGCGTTGGCGGCATCGGTCCAGGCGACTGTCGGGGGAGAGAGGTCCAGCTGCTTGGCCAGGGCGTGAACCCGCTGCGTCAGCCAGTTATGATCCGGCTGGATGTTGGCACTGAATGCCTGCTGAACCAGCTTTTTCGACTGCCTGATTTGATACCAAGCATAGAGCATGGCCGGGGTGAAGATGGCCATTGCGAACCCCAGCGGCACAAGCCCGGCCTGGTCCATGGCCGAGGCCAAGGTGACGGGGCCGCGAAAGCGGCTCGTGATGCTCCCCGCGATAAACATCCAGGCCACGGCGTAGCACATCACCGTCAGCCACAGGCCGACGAGCAGGGGGGTCATGAACCACGGCCGCGCCAGGCGCCGACCGTCCAGCGGACCCGCCGCCGCGCTGGCCACCGATGGCAGGAGGTGCGGGGCGCGAGCAGAAACCAGGGCAAGCGCCAGGACGATCGCGGCGCCGAGTTGCAAGCCCATCAGCACAGCCGAAATCAGGGTATAGACGCCGTACCCCCGCAGCAGCGTCCCAGGATGGCCGAGAATGCTGAAAACCGCGCTCAGAAAGCCGAAGGGGCTGGGCACCAGCGCGAACAGCCCCGAGGCCAGCGAGAGCGTGCCGCAATACTGCCAGAGGCCCGCCATCACCGAAAGAATCGCGAAGCGGATGGCGGCCGTGCGGACATCGGCCGTGAGGAAGATCGGAAAGTGCATGATTATCCTGCGGTATGGGAGCCGAGACGGTTTGTGCAGTTCGGAATCTGCGAATAGTCGAGCAGATCGGCATCAATCGGCCGGGCGCCCGCCGTCGCGATTTGCAGGATCGAGCTGCGCCACCCCTGACCGCACCAGCTGGCCAGCTTGGCGGTCACTTCGTCGTGGGAGAGCAGGGGCCGCCCGAGCAGCTGGACCGATTCCGAGGTGTTGACGCTGAAGCCGGAGTTCCCCCCTTCCCAAGGGCTACTGCCCTGGCTCGCGGTCATGTTGCCGCCGCTGCTGACGTTCAGATGCGCCCGGGTTTCATTGCCGATCGCCCGCGACAGCATCTCGGCCGTGAAGGGGTCGTTCATCCCGAAATACTGCCGCACCGCGCAGGTGAAAAACGCTTTCCAATCGTCCGGATAGTATTTTTCGAGGCCGGGCACGTCCTGCAAGAAGAACCACAGCCGCACCCCGGAGCCCGCCAGCGTGCGCATGGCCCGGATCGCCTCGGGGAAGCTTTCCAGCTGCAGAAATTCATCCATCACGAACAGCACCGGGATTTCCGGCACCGTCCGGTTGATGGTCATCGCATCGAGGGCACTTTTGATCATGACCCGCAGCCAGGGCGCGAAAGGCTCCATCTTCTCGAAGGGGACATCCAGATAGACCGTGGCAGGCTGGTCTTTCAGGCTGCCGAAGCTGAAATCATGGCCCTGCATCGAGGCCGTCAGCTGACTATCGCGCCAGCACATACGCAGCTTGGTCCGCAGCGAATCCGTGAGGTTCGACAGCCCCTTTTTCGGGTCCTTGTCGGTGAGCGTAACGCCCGCGTCATGCGCAGCTTGGATGCCGGAGGGGATCAGCACTTCGCGGGCCAGGGCGTCCAAGTCCTGGTGTGACCAGAACGCCGTGTCGATCACCGTGGCGAGATTGCGCCGCGCCGGGGGCTCCCGCTCCCGCACGAAGGCCATGAGGCCCTGCATGAACGTCACCGCGTCATCGCTGAAGAACTCCGGCGATTTGGGGTCGCGCGGGAACATCAGCTTGGCCAGGGCCAGCATGTCCGCGTCGTCATGGGCGTCGGCCAGCGGGTCGAAACGATGCCGGGGCCAGGAGGCTGTCGCCGGATTGGTGCCCTTGTCGAAGGGAGCCAGCCGGTAGACCGGCCCGACATTCTTCGCCCGCCACTTCGAAGTGGCGGCGTACAGCTCGCCCTTCGGATCGATGACGACCGCGCTGCCCCGGTAACGGAGCAGGTTGGGGATGATGGTGGTGGTGGCCTTGCCGCTGCGCGTCGGCGCCACGGTCATCAGGTGGCCGTCGCCATCCCAAAACAGGGAGCGGTCGGAACGGCCCGAGGGCGTGCGCCAGGTGCCGAGCAGGAGCGAGCGCGGGTTGTCGAATCCGGCCGGTCCCTGCAGGAGCCGCGACAGGTCTTTTTCCGCCGCCCAGCGGGCCGAACCGTAATGCGCAGGGGGCTCGCGCAGAAGGGCGTCCCGGTCGGCCTTGGCCTGCTGGTTGGCTGCGGCCTGGCGCAGAATGCGCTCATGGTCCTTGCCCGCCCTTACGGCGTTCTCGACCGCTTCCGCGACCTCCGGTCCATACCGCAGCTCGGCAACGGCCGCCTCTTGCTTGGCCTTCCGCGCCCGCATGAATTTGTGAGTGGCCTGCGTCCACTTGAACATCGTCTTCAGCGAGCGTTCCGCATCGCCTAACGGGTCGAATTTATCGCCAGCCATAGTTCCCCCTGCCGTAGGGGAGTCAGAGCAAAAAACCCGAGGCCCGGCAATCATCCTAACAGCGCACTTACGCATCGCCCCCGAAAACCCCAATGTGTACGCATTGAGCTGGATGGGGCGAAGCGTTGCACGCTTTTCTGACCCGCGCCGATCGGCGGACGCGGGAGAAAAGCGGCAAGTGCGCCAGGGGGGACCCCTTGGAACCCCACCGGGGCTATGCGAAGGGCAGGGGATGCCAGTTAGGTCAGCCGGGGGGCAGAGGTGGCGATTTACCACCTGCACCTGAAGAACATCAGCAGGGGCCACGGCCGCAGCGCAGTCGCCTGTGCCGCCTACCGGGCGGGTGAGACCCTGCCCAACGAAGCCGAGGAACGCGACAGCCGTTTCTCCGGCCGACGCGATGTGCGCTATGCGGCGATCGTGCTGCCGGACGGTGCGCCGGGCTGGATGGCCGATCGGGGCCAGCTCTGGAACGCCGTCGAGCGTGCCGAAATCCGGAAGGACGCCAGGCTGGCGAAAGAGATCGAGGTGGCCTTGCCGCGCGAGCTGCCTTTCGGCCAGAAACTCGCCGTGGTCGATGCGCTGGCCCGGGCGCTCGCGTCCTCTGGCTTGGCCGTGGATTTCGCCATCCATGAGGACGGCATGAACCACAACCCCCATGCCCATCTGATGATGACCACCAGGGCGATCGGCCCGGCCGGATTCGGAAAGAAGCTGCGCGGCGCCGATGACAAGGCGTTTCTGCAGCAGACCCGGGCGCTCTGGGCCAAGATCGTCAACCAGGCCCTCGGCCAGGTCGGCGCGGCCGTGATGGTGGACCATCGCAGCCATGCCGCCCGAGGGATCGAGCGTGCGGCCGGGGATCATCGTGGTATCGATCGCGCCGAGCGTCAGCTGCGCAGGGAGGCCCGCGACCAGGCGGGGCAGGAGATGGATAGAGCAAGCCAGGCCATCCGCGACGCCATGGCGCGGTCGCAGGCGGATATGCGCAGATTCCCGCAGCTGGCCGCGCGCGAGGACTGGCCTCCGGCCGTCCGGACGCCTCCGGTGGCCCTGACCCGCGACGAGCGCGAGGAATACCGGGCTTACTGGCGCGAAGTGGACAAGCGCATGTTCCAGGCGGAACGCGCTGTCATCCAGAACCGCTACATAGAGGAAGCTCGGGCCGAGGCCCTGAAGCCCGGCCCCGAACGCCAGCAGCAGGTGGAGCGCGTCCGCGCCTCCGTCGAGCGCGATACCATGCCAGACATGGGGAGCGAGGCGCTGCGCCAGTACGGCGAGATGCAGGAGCGGGTGAACCAGGCGTTCGCCGCCCGGGGCATCACCGTAGAAAACAACATCGACGTGGCGGCATTGAATGCCCACTTGGAGAAATTCCGGGCGACGCTGTTGGATATCCGCATGCACGAGCTGCAGGCGATCGACCGCAACCAGGAGCGGGAGCGCCTCCTGCCGGTGCCAGGTCCGGACCGCATGCCGATCAGCCCGGCCGAGCGCGACCAGGCCCAGGAACGCATGACGGCCGAGGTGGAGCGCGAGGAATACCCATTGCCGCCGCGACCGCCGGAACGACCGAGCCTTGCGGACTTCCGCGACCGGCAACAGCCGGTCGAGCGTCAGCCGGAGCGTTCGGCCGAAACCGCAGCGCGGTCGCTGGTGGACTGGCGGGCGCAGCGCCAGCAGGTGGAGCCAGACCGGGGTATGCAGGACGAACGCGAGCCGGAACGGGAGAGATAGGGGCGGCCGCCGTTGAGCATCGCCGCTGAGATGGTGACACAAGGCAAGTCGCGATAATATAATCTTCAAGGGAACCTGAGAGGAGAAATAATGCTGTCTGTTATCGATATACGCTACGCCACTCCCAACGATGTTCAGACGATGTTTTCTCTGTTCGAGCAGGTCGTCCGTCCTCTAGAGATTTACTCGATCGAAGCCCGCGCGGGTGAGATCGAGAAGTTCTCGTCACCAAATCTGCTGACCCGGATCGCTAATGATCCAAAGGCGGTGTCCATCGCATATCTCGACGATGCTCCGGCTGGGTTCTCCATCACGGATGACCAGCACGGGCCAATTTGGCTGGAATGGTACGGTACTTTGCCGATTGCCCGTGGTCATGGGGTCGGTGAGAAGCTGGTCAGGAGGCTTATTGAAGAGGCCCCGGCTCGCGGTGCAACGAAGCTTTGGTGCGATACGCGCGTCAACAACACTGCATCAATCGGCTTGTTCGAAAAGCTGGGCTTTGTCAGACTCTGCGACCTGACAAACCATTGGTACGGCCAAGATTTCTACCTGTGGGAGCGGGTTGTCTGAAATGCCACGATGGCTTCTCCGGCTTGCCGATAGATTTAAAGACAACAGTAAGTTTGTCGGGGAGGCAATAGCCGTAATCGGCGTCGTTGCAGTCGGCGTTACATTTGTAATTCCAAGCGCTCAAGCGGAGCTTGTTAAGTACGGACTTATCGCCATATTCTTGACTTCGCTTGGCGTGTTTTTTCTTATTCGTAAAGCCGAGCATGTTGCGAAGCCCAAGCAGAAGAGCATCTATCTCGTAGATATTCCTTGTACCCCCGCGCAACTCGATGACGCTATTGAGGTTGCACAGTATTATTTTGGATCTGATGCCCTTCCTCCGCCTGTTGTTAGGCGTACCTATAGGATAAATCCTTATAGCTTCATCGTAATTCGTGACGCCTTCGGGAAAGTTGTCGGATATGTCGATAATTTTTGTATAGCAGACGAGTTTTTCGAGAGATTTATCTCGGGAGACCTCATTGAGAGCGAGCTAACGCCAGAGATGTTTGTTGGCGCTGAGCAGATAGAGAAATTGGGCCGACTTTATATCGGAGGGATTGCGATCAAGTCTAAATCAAAATTTGAGATCGGGAAGCTAACAAAATGCCTATTATATTGCGGGTGTGAAGTGCTTCTAAAAAGATATATGAGATCTGTTGATTCAATTTTGCTCTATGCGACAGGGTTTACGAAGGAGGGGCAGGCATTGCTCGAAGATTTGGGCTTCGGGCTTGTCCAAGAGGGAAAAGATAGGCGCGATGGCGCGCCGCTCTATTGGCTCCATGTCACACGGACGGCGGTCTCGAAGTACCGGCGCAATAACCCCGTTGAGCGGGCCGAATTGATCATCAGCCAACGCAGATAACACCCTGGCTCATGAGAAGATTATCGATCGGGGCCGCATACAGCAGCAACTCAGCCATGCACGAAGCGAGGAGCGCTGTCAGCGGAAGCGGGCGGAGCAGCCCCGGTCACCTGGCGAGCTAGGCCGCGAATGTCGGCGTGAGGACGTTCCAGGTGATTTCCAGGCGCGGATAGTCGATGCCGTCCGGCGTATCCCGGGCATCCACCCAGCTGGCTTGCAGGCCCTGGCCCTCTAGCCAGGTTACCAAGTCCTTCGCGGCTTTGGTGCCGCGCAGGTTCAGCGGGGCAGGGGGCTTGATGACGCAGCCGGGATAGCCGCCCTGGGCGGCTTCGGTGCAGGCCTTCGCCACCTCATCCTTGGAGAAACATGCCTCCGCTACGGCTTCCCGGGCGTTCTTGGCTTCATCAGCCAGGAACGGCCCTAGCTTCTCCCGGATGACTTTCTCCCTACTCATGGCGCTTGCCCTTCACGGCCGAGCGGGTGCCCAGGTAGGCATCCGTGATGCCGACCCGGTTGTGGCCCAGCTCGCGCGACACTTGCAGGCGCACGCGATGATCGGCCCGGCGTTCGGCCAGGGCCATGTTGGCGTAGGCCTTGCCACCTGCGGCAGGGCAGGGGACGCCCATCAGGGCCTGGTAGCGCCATTGCGCGTACCAGTGGCGGTGCCCGTGCATGTTGCGGATTTCGGCGCCCCAGGTGGCGTTTTCGATGGCGTCGCGGGCCTGTTTGTAGGT
>NZ_JBMDKB010000042.1:0-22474 GCF_057809495.1 Allobosea sp. FG18 | reverse complement strand
CTACGCCGGGATAGAGACGGGCTTCGCATCAAGATCGCCGAACTGGAGGCGAAGCACTCTGCGTACGAAGAGCGATTTCAGACGGTGCTTTACAATCAGGCGCTCGGCGCAACGGACGTAAACGAGCTCCTCCGCCCACTGCTCCCGAAAATCGATCGACTTGGTCGCGATTGAGGTTCGCGGGCTCGCGCGCGGATCCTCAACCTGGAATCGTCACTGCTAGGTGCTCAGATGACTCAGGAGTGCTCACAAGAATGGCCCGGCTACAGCGCTATTGATGGCGCGCCGGTCCATTCTTGTGCTCACCCCTTGATCGTCGCGCCCGTGTTTCCGGCCGACAAATTGCGCTCTCCAACCAAATTGGTCGGAAAAACAATTTACTCTCAGGGATTTACATCTCTCAGTGGCAATTCTTATCCATCTCTACCGTTCTGAAGGCGGCCATGATCGACAAGCTCCTCGTGACCGGAGTCTCCGAAGAGTGGCGGCATGGCCGCTGCTACCCGATGGCCTCCGCGCTCGGCGATCTGCTGGCCTGGCCCGTCGTCACGCTGACGGTTTCGACCCGCTCCGATCGCTCACCCTCGGGCTGGCGTGAGCACGTTGTCCACGCCTGGGTTCGCAGCCCTGACGGCGAGGGCTTCGACGCGGCCGGCTTCTTCGACGAGAGCGGTGTGCAGTCAGCCTTTCTCGCCAACGCGGGAGCTGCGTGGCGTGACGCCCGTCTCATCGAGCACGCGGATTCGACAGTGTTCCTCTCTCACTTGGCTGAATGCTTCCCCGAGGCGGCGGATCCGATCCACCGGAGCCAATTCGAAGCGCTTTGCGACCAAGCTCGCGAACTCGCGCAGGAGCATCTCCTCCATCTCGCGATGCCAGCCCTCACGCCAGCGTGACCGGGCCATCCTCCGAAATCTTCATGCCCGCAATGGACAGCGGCCAGGAGCATGAGTGATCCATTCTTCGACACGGATCCGAATGGATTCGATGCGCTATCCTTGAAGGACCGCCCATGACCATTTCAGTTCTCACCCGCCGCGGCGCGATCGCCGGCATCACCGCTGCGCTCACCGCGTCCGCGACCCTCGTCCGCGCCGACGACCCGCCGGCGGTCACGCTCGACAAGCTCCTGGAGCCGACCGACGTGCCTGATCTCTGGATCGGCGATCCGTCGGCCAAGGTCACGATCGTCGAATACGCCTCGCTCACCTGCACGCACTGCGCGCGCTTCCACGAGGACGTCTGGCCGGAGCTCCGGAAGCGCTATGTCGACACCGGCAAGGTCCGCTTCGTGCTGCGGGAATTCCCGCTCGACCCGCTTAGCCTCGCGGCGTTCATGTTGGCGCGCGCAGCAGGGGCTGACCGTGAGAAGTTCGTCGACGCTTTCTTCCGCAAGCAGGCCCAGTGGGCGTTCAATGGCCGTCCGCTCGACACGATGCCGGTCCTGACCGCCGAGCTCGGCATGAAGCGCGAGGAATTCGACGCCGTCCTGAAGAACGAGGCGCTCCTTACCAGCATCAGCCAGGTCCGCGTTCGCGCCCAGTCCCAGTTCGCCGTCAACTCAACGCCGACCTTCTTCGTCGGCACCGAGCGGCTCATCGGCGCCCGCCCGATCGCGAATTTCGAAACGGCGATCGCTGCGCAGGGCTGAGCCCTCACCGGCCGCTGGCGACGGCGGCCGGCTTGCACGCGCTCTCGTCCTGCGCGAAGGGCAGCTTTGCCTCGCGCAGGAACTTCATGGCGACCGGGGTCGATAGCGCATAGGACTGGGAGCCGCGGATAAAGGTGTTCACGCCGACAACGCGGCCGCAGCTGTCAATCAGCGGCCCACCGGAATTCCCCTTCGCCAGCACCGCTGCGTGACGGATCAGCTCGACGCCAGTCTGGGACATCTCGATGGCGCCCGTCATACCCTGGCTGAGTGTCAGGGTCGGGATCGTGAAATCTCCAACCTGCGCGCGCCTCCAGAAGCCTTCAGGCCCGATTGCCTTGCCGGGGAAGCCGGCCGCGATCACCGAGTCACTGCCTGGCCGGGCGAATTTCAGGATTTCGACCCCATCAACCGGGCTCACCCAGAGCGCCGCCAGGTCTGGATTCCCGACGACGTGATCAGGGGTCATGGCTGCGACCTGGGCAACCAACGGCAACCGCGACTCGCTCGACAGCACCATGATCGTCTGCGGAGAGCCCTCGATGACGTGCCGGTTGGTGACGACCAGGTTTGGCGCCACGAAAAATCCGGATCCCTCTGCGACGTTTCTGTCGTGGCGCGCGAGGATCATCACCGTCGCCTTGCGCAGCCGGCTCGGCAGCTCCTTGTCCTCGGACGGGATCGGCCCGTAGCGGAATTGCGTCATGCGCGCCTCAGCCACAGCCATGACGTCCGCGGCCGACAGCTTCGTGCGTCCAAGCTCATAGCGCAGGTAATCCCGATCCGAGGCGGTGAGCTTTGCAACGTCGCAGGTCTTCGCCTGGCGAAGGCACGGCAGCAGCGCCTGTCGATAGGCTTCGATCGGAGCGAGCTGCGCCTGCGCCGCTGTGATGCCAGCGAGAACAAGGACGGACGCGAGGAATCTTCTCATCCCGATATGATCGCCGGGGTTCAGCGCGGGCGCAATCGTTCAGCAGATTCGCGTGCTACCTTGGCCGCATGAAACTGCCGATGAAGCAACTCCCTCCGTCGCAACGAAAGCTCTTCAAATGGGCTGTCATAGCCCTGGTCGCCGCGGGCGCGGCCTATCTCGCTCTTGTCGCGCTCGCGGTGCTCACCGATTTCGCCGACATCCCTTGCCAGGACGGGCGCTGGGACGCCGCGAAGAAGTCCTGTGTCCCGACCTGAGGGCTAGAGCCCAAGGTTCGCCAGCTCCGGATCGTCGCCGAACTCAACCACTGGACGGGCCGGCAGATCGCGAGACATCGAAAGCGCGTCCTTCGTCATGTCCGCAGCCTTCGCGACCCGGTCGAAGATGCGGGGCGCCAGCGAGGGCGTGTAGAACCGGTTCGTGATGGCGTCATCGATCTCGTCGATGATCGCCCAAACCGCATCGCCACCGCCCGCTTCGACCATGTTGTCGCGGTAGGTGAGCAATCGCCCCAACTGCTCAATTCCAGCCGCCGAGAGATCCGCTAGCGTCTCCTGGAGATCGATCTCAATGGTCCGCACGCCCATGTAGGCGTTGGGAACAGACTCATCACGCGCGAGCAGGTCGGGCCTGTCGACGCGATAGCTGCTGAACTCCACCGGCGGCGGGTGGAAGCCGTGCCGGGCGGCGAACGCCATCGCCTCATCAATGCGATCCAGCGCGAACGCGTAGCCATGGCTGAAATAGCCGGGAGCGAGATCAGCTTGCTCGCTCACCTTGATCCTGCCCGGGCTGGTTCCTGTCTTCGTGGGTGGGCAGATGTCGAGGGACGGCGCCTGCGCCTGAATATAGAGATGCCCCTCGATGCCAATGATGCGATCGATGGCATTCTGCGCGCGGGCGAAGGCCTGCTCCGTGTGGTCAGCGACAACAGCTCGGGTATCGAGCGGCAGGACGTCGTAGACCCGGCAATTCCAGTCCCAGAACGGGTCGGCCACTTTCAGGCAATCCGACATGCCATCCGAAAGGAGCCTCCTTGCGTCCGCGACAGGTGAAGTGATCCCTTCCCACGCTCTTTCCTGTACCGGGCGAACCAGGATCTCCTTCCAGCCGGACTGCACGACCCTTCGCTCGAACAGGTCGCCGCGAGGCTTGTCGATCGTGCGCATCCGGAGCGCGATCGGTGCTTCATCGAAGCTCTCGATCAGCTTGATCTCGCCGGCGAGTGGGGAGCTCACAAAAATCCTTTCGGGCTTCTTCGCCCGGCCGCGCAGGATTTTGTACGGCACCTTGACCGTGATGTTGATCGGGATCGTTTTCATGGGCGCGCCACCATGGTCGAGGCGGGAGCCGGCGCCGGCGCCGGCAGCGAAATCTGAAACGCTCCTTCCGCGAGCACAAGCGACTTCTCCAGAAAACGCCTGCGCTTGTCCGTAAACTCTTCGTAGGCGCTGAATCGGTTGCGCCCCAGGTCATTGAAAGCGCGCAAGAGCCGCTTTGCTCCCTCCGGCTCTCCCGCGAGGGCCGCCTCGCGAAGCTTGGCGAGCTCAATCAGCGGCGCTCGCCCTTCCTCGCCGATGACGGCGAAGCGCTCTTTCAAGCTGTTGAGCAGCATGCGCACGCCGGCCGCAACATTGGCGGATTGCTCGTCGAAAAGGATGACGCTCTCGTTGATGGTGTCGATATCGAGCTTGCGCACATAGTTGTCCGAGAGTCGCCGGTCGTTCTTGTCGATGTTGGCGTATTCGGTGAGGAACTTGTCCGCGACATCCAGGCGCGTCAGGCCGAACGAAAACTCGCTCCGGTCGGGCCCGAGCTCGCTGACGCTGAGCTCGCTCCACCCCATCCGCTCTCCACCCTGGTTATAGGCGGGGTAGACCGGGTGCTTCACGATGATCGCGGGCGGTGGTGCTGCGCCCCAAACCCGGTCGTCGCTGAACAGCGTTTCGGCTTCGACGACGTTCTCGATCTGGGCGACATACCCATCGGCCAGAGCTTTTTGCTCGGGAGAGGCATCCTTGTACCGCACTGCCGACTTCTTGGCCGCAGCGGTGATGTCGTGGACCCCACGCGCCGCGAGCGCGGAGATGACGTAATCACTGGCTGCCTTGGACATCGAGGCAGCAGCGTTGCGACCGGCGGCTTCCTCAATACGCAGGGGCCGAAACAGCTTCTCGTCGACGAGAAGGCGCTCGTAATTCTCGGACAGCTCGAACTGGCCCATGCGAACCAGCGCTCTCGCGCGCAAGGCGACATCGCCGGTCTTCTCCGGCAGGTTGATCTCCAGCGGGACAACGACACCAATCTGATCGGTCCGAGCTGATTGAGCGACCGTGAAGGTGATTTTGAGCTTCGGCGCCACCGCTGATTCCATCGCGAATTCGATAGGCTCGAACCTAGTGGAGTGGCCTGCAAACAACAAACCACGCCTCATCGCAGGCACCCACCGAAAATCGCGCTCCGATCCTTGGAAAGCGCCAATCATCAAGGAATGATGGTCAGAATCATGACCCCGGCTTTCTCGGGGGAAGCAGGCTGAGTATGGAACTGATCGAACACATCCCGGCGAGCACTTTCGGGCTGCCGCATATCGCGACCGGCGGTCCCGCTTCACTCGCGCGGCGTCTCGACGAGATTTGCCGGGAGTTCACGGCCTTTCGGATGCGTTTCGACGAGATCACCGGCATCCTCTGGGCAACCATGCTGGACAATCCTTTCCCGAGCTTCGCTCCGGCTATGCTGCAGGAGATGAGGCTGGCGACGACGGCCGTCCGGGTCGCGGCGGAGGAGGGGCAGGCACAGGGTCTGGAGTTTTGCGTCCTGCATAGCGAGACGCCCGGCGTGTTCAGCCTCGGGGGCGATCTCTCGACCTTTGCACGCGCTATCCGCGAGGGCGACGCGCCGGCGCTTCGCCGGTACGCACGCCATTCCTGCGACCTGGTCTACGACATGTGGTCGAGCTTCGACCTACCGGTGACCACCGTTGCGTTCGTAGCCGGCACCGCGCTCGGCGGCGGCTTCGAAGCTGCCCGGGCGTGCAACCTTGTCGTGGCAGAGCGAGGCGCGCGCCTCGGCCTGCCCGAGGTCAAGTTCGGTCTCTTCGCTGCGATAGGGGCGATCTCGCTGCTCACCAGGCATGTCCCATGGACCGTTGTGCAACGCCTCATGATCGGCGGCGAGATCATGTCCGCCGAGGAGCTCCACGCGCTGGGCGTCGTCGACGTGCTCCTGGAGCCTGGCAGCGGTATCGAGGGCTTCCTCCGCTACCTCAACACCGATCTGCGGCCCGAAAGGGCGACGCGCAGCCTGGTCCAGTCCGCCCGCCGGCGGGTGGCGCCGCTGCCGATCGGCGAGCTCTACGACGTCGCTGATCAGTGGATCGAGGCGGCCATGGCGCTCGACCCCGAGGACGTTCGCCGCATGGAGCGGATCAACGCCGCACAGCGCCGCCATCTCAAGCATGCCTGAGGTCTCAGTTCTTACTTGCGTGGTCTCGTGAGACTCCTCGGAGGACAGAGGCTTCTCAGGCTGCCATGACCGATTCCGAGACCAACGCTACGCCCCGCCGCAAGCCGAGAAAGGTGTCCCTGCGCCGCGCGCCGATGAAGCACGTCTTCATCGGCCGGTGGCTAGGCGACGGCCAGGCGAAGCTCAAGCGTCGAACCAACAACGAAGTCTCGGCATATCTGATGGAGCAGGCGCTGCGGGATCTCGGCGGCCGCCCGCTGACTGGACCGGATCCGGTGACGGACGAGCGCCTGTCGCGGCAGTTCGCCTATGAGACGCTCCACGCCATGCAGCACGGCGATCTAAGCCGCGGCGTGAACTGGTACAAGGAAGCGATCGCCCGGACCATCGAGATCGCCGGCCTGATGTATCCGGAGCTCGTCGACGACGGCGCGGCGGAGGCGCTTGGCCATGCCAACATTCGATCAGCCCAGGAGGCGAAGACCGTCCTGTGCTGCGCGTTGGCGATCACCTCGCAAAACAACACGGTGCACGAGAACTGCGCATACGCGCTTGAGCAATATGCCGCATTCCGCACGACCGGCGCCTTCTTTCCGAAAACCTACGGTGCCAAGGGAGCGTCGGTCGCGAACAACCTCGTCCGCTTCAACGAGCTGCTGGAAGTTCACGAGGGCGATCTTTCATCGTTGCGCGATTTCCTGGAGGCGCCCTACACGATGAGCGAGCTCCGATCGGCCGCGGCGAAGTTCGGGATCAACATCACCGCACGCGAACTTGCGGATGAGACCGTCTATGGGTCGATCGTGTTCGGGCCAAAAATCGGAAATGCGTTCCTATCAAATCTTCTGGGCAATCTGAAGCCGCTCACAGTAGATTTGTGGTTTACGAGGAGCTGGGGTAGGCTTACCGGGCGCCTTGTTAAAGGAACAGTAACCGCCGACCAAAAAGATCGCCTTCGTGATACTCTCACCTCCGCTGGCTTTTTGCAAGAGATGGCTGAGTCCGGTCTTCATGCGGATCCAAAGACCGTTCACGAATTGGCTGACGAGGATCTCGTCGATCTTTGTGGAAATCTGACGCTTCTTTGGGAACGGTTTAGGAAGTCGTTAGTCGCCAAGGGCTATGACGACAACAAGCAGCTGTCCGAGTTCAAGGCAAAACTGGGATGGCCCGGCGCTGCGCAATCGATCTCAAAATCGCTTGGCGCTAGCGTCGATGCTCCCGCCACTGCAAGCGAACGCCGGTGGATACGCCAGGTGATGGAGCGTGCGGTAGAGATTTTGGCTGGCAATGGTGTCATCATCGAGCCAGCCACAATGCAAGCGGTCCTGTGGTATGCCGAGAAGGCAGGCTGGGACCATCTCTCCGGCCGCAAGGTCGGTACGTTCAACGTTTCGTTCGATGAGGCCATGGCCCGTCTGGCGACACGAGCAGGGATCGATCATGACGCAATCGCGCGCGTTTTCAGCGGAAGTGAACACGACCGACCGGCAGGACCGGGACTTCGAGAAGAGCCTCGAGGCGACGACGCCGGAACAGCGCAAGGGCTTCCTGAAGGAGCTGAAGTCGATCGCGGAGACGCGCTCGAAGAAGCCCGACCCGAAGTCGGAATGATGCTGGCGTAAAGCCGTCCGCGCCGCGCGAGCCTATTCGGGCTGGCGGGCGGCAAACTGCTGCCATGTTGGTCGCAGAGGGTTGTCGCTCCGCACCGGCGCTGGCGGCGTGGGCATTGCCTCAGGCTCGCTCTCCTTTTCCTGTGGCGACATCAATGCAACAGGCACCGGTGCGGGCGCTGCTGCGGACTTAGTGGCAGCGGCTATGATCTTCTCGGAGAGAGAGGGCTTATCGACGCGCAGCCAACCGCCAATCGACTCCAACTCTTTCGGGCTGAATTGTCTGCCAGCGAACACGATACGGAAGTGGTCGCAGATTGCCTCGGCCTCCGCCTCGCTGCGGCACACGAACTCCATCGTCTCCCGCGTTGGAAGGTGCACCACCGCGATCCAATCGCGAACGATCGGAATTTGGTAGTTGTTCTTGAACCGATAATCCCGGTCGCCGTTCTTCGTCGCGTGATGCCAGGTCTGACCAACGATCTCGGACTTCCAGCGAGGTTTCTCCCGACCGACATCGCGGAACACAGTCTCCATCTCGATCTTTGCGGTGTCCCCACGGGTGACGCTGAAGCCATTCTGGATCCAGTACGTCTTCGGCGTGACCAGCCAAATGAACCCGAGCTTCTCGATTTCCAGGAACTCACGGGAGCATTTGATCTGCCAGCTCGACTTCACCAGCTTAACGCTGAGCTTCGAACCTTCGTCTGACCGCTTGAACGCCTTCTTGAATGCCTTGATGTCGCCCGAGGGCACCATGCTCGTTTCGCCGTAATCCTCGGCGCGGATCTTCGTCGGCAGAAAGACGTCGATGGCCAGGAAGGTGAAGGCAATCAGTGCAGGCACGGGGTAGTTGGCAAAATAGGCCAGGGCACCCGTCACAGCGATCGAGATCACCTGGATGGGAGAAAGCACATAGTGGAGCCACATCCGGCGCCCGACGGGATCACTCACGGCGAGACCCACCAGGACTTGATCAGCAGGCCGATATAGAGCCAGGCGCCGAATGAGAAGACATAGGTCATGAAGGGTGAGCGCGCGAGGCGGGTGGAGGCTGCCACTCCTTGCACGCCGCGCCTGGGCATCAGGTAGATGAACCACTGGATGATCAGGCCAGGCCATAACAGCAGCAGGCGCCCCGGCGTGAGGCGTATCCCCGGCACATTGTCTCGACCCATCTGCCCCCCGTTCGGCCACGCGGCCAGCGCCCTTGCGCAAATGACCCACCGTCACATTACGCATATGGGTAGCTCAGAGCCACGAAATCCGTTGTCAGGAGGCCTGAACTCACCGATTTCGTTAATCACGGATCTTGACCGACCGATTCACGACGTGAATCCGCCGCTCGTTTTCGATTCCTAACTTCAATTGGACCCCTGGTACCGCGACGCGCGAGGTTGCCGGCCCGTAACGAGCCGGAGCCAAACCCATGGAAATCGTCGCCCTGGAGAGCATCAGTCCTGCGGATAACCGCTTCCGCTTCTATGTGCTCTCGCTCGATGAGACCCTGTTCGGGGATGTCGCGCTCGTCCGGGAATGGGGGCGCATCGGAACGAATGGCCGCAGGCGCCTCGACCTTTTCGACGATCGGGTGAGGGCCATCTCGTCGCTTGAAGACTGGCTCGAACGGAAGCGCCGTCGAGGCTATGAGGTTGTCGAAAGCAGCTTGCCGATCCCGCCTTGCCAGATCAGTCCTCGACAGCCGGCGCAAAAAGGCGCCAGTGCTTCGATCGCACCATCCCGGTCATATCGACCGCGAAATGCCGCGGGGTGACGCGTATTCCCGCGGCGTCGATATCGAGGATCGCGTAGCCACCGGCATTGATATTCCGAAGCTCCCAGTCGACGGCCTTGGGATCGACTGGCTCGACCGTCACGCGGTTGTCGAGGGCGCTAACGTTCACGAAGCGGGAGCCCCGGTGGAACTTGTCTTCGAAACCGTGGCGGTGTCCGTAGAGGAAAAGCGGGACACCGCCCAGGTCGACCTGGGTCTTCGTCATGCGCTCGTGGGTCATCACAATCGTTCGTTCAGGGCCGCTCTCCGCGACCAGGTTCGCGAGTTCGGACCGGTTTGCCCTGATGATCTCGGCGTCGGCGGCGGCGTCATCTCGCTTGAATGCCTTGAAGCCCGCACTGCGTTCGAACTTCGCCTTGTCGGCCGCCGGCGCGCCCTTGAGACTATCGAGCTCCTCCAGCACGCCTTGGTGGCGTGCGTCAACATCAGCCCTCAGACGCAACGCATGCGGGTTCAAACCCCATTTCACAGGTAGACCGCTGAAACCCACGAAGGCAAAACCATCGTGATCGAACGGCTTCATATGAAGATGGTGACAGCTCGGCCCGAATGACCTCTCATATTCGAGCCGACCATCCCAGTTCCCGAGGACGTAGAGCACCGGGCAATCGAACGAGGTGAGGATCTCGAAGACGTCACCGGCGGCATCGTTTCCAATGTCCCCGGCGACGACGAGCAGGTCGAACTCGTTGCGCTCTAGACCGCGCAGCTTCTCAACGGCGCGGACATTGCCGTGGATGTCTGAAAGCCCGAGAACCCGCATTCGCCAATCACCACGCCTGCCGGTCTCAAATGCCTCTTAATTGGCTTGCTAGTCATCTGCCAGATGACTAGCAAGCCTCGTCCGCCCGAGCAGGCAATCAGGACCTAAGCGCTGGCGATGGAAGCGCGGCCTCGACGGCAGCTTCGAATGCCTCGTCGAAGCCAGGGTGCTCCATGGCGCCGACAAACACCCTCCGTTTCTCGCGATCGACATGATAGGCCGCGAACGCCTTGCGCAGACCCGTGTCGCTCGCAACGCGCTTCAGCCAATCCATCGCTTCGGGATGGCGTTTCCAGAAGTCGGCCGTCCTGAAGAAGAACTCCTGCATTGCACCAAGGGACTCGACGTTCGAGGGCACGCGGACGCCAACCGCTAAACGGTAATTCTCATCGATCGCCGTGAGAGACGTAGGCACGCTCTTCAGCCAGTCTGACAGGTGAGTAGCCGCCGCAGCGTACTCCTCGTCCCGCAGTTCCTTGGCCATCTTGCAGAGCGACCCCCACAGGGAGACCCGGTCCTTGGCGAAAAGGTGCGCCACGGGACCGGAACCGGCATTGAGGTTCACGACCGCGAGGAGATCCTCGCAAAAATATGTGCCGCCGGGATCCGCCTTCAGCGCCTTCGCGAGAAGCGCCTGCGCAAGTGGCCACTGACCCGCGTTCGCAGCAATCCATCCGCCGCTCGCGAGGATCGTGGGGTAGTGGTATGAATCGCAACCGTGCTTGCTCCACGACATGAGCTTCTTCGGCGCGAGCCGGTCGACCTTGTCGCCATAGAGCTGCTCGAACAGCGTGACAGCCTTCGTGACGTGCGGAAGGAGGTCCCTCGCAAAATGAGGAGCTGCCGCCTTGTAGTTCGGATCGGCGGGTTCCCAATTGTCGCGCCGGCCGTCACCTGCCCAGCTGAACTGCAGGTACGGCTCGGCTAGCGCCGCGACATACGATGAGTGGACCCAGGGATTTAGCGGGTGCTGCTTCAGGAGCTTCTCAAGCTGCGCCTTGTGCTCATCGACCGGGCCTTCCTCATATTCCTCGGCCAGCGCTTCAAGCGCCTTCCAGACCGCCCCACCGGCTCGCGTGAATTCGAGCTGGAACTCGTCGTCATCGGTGCGCGTGGCCGCGACTTTGGCGTAATCGTCAGCCGCAATCGATCCAGCCGCCTTCGTTCCGCCGCGCAGCACTTCATGCTTTCCCTTGATCTCCCGGAATGCAAAACCGTGAGCGTCCGGCGTCCTGAAAAGACCGATTTCCCGGATGTCCCAATCTCGGGGCGAGAGACCCTTGAGGTCGGTCCCCTTCAAATCGGCCAGGGCTTGCAAAAGGTGGTTGTCCCGGCGAACACTGATCGGGATCTTGCCTTCGTAGGCGAGTGCGCTCTCGTCCGCCGACGGCGAGAAGAATAGCGCCGAAAGCTGTTCCTCATACGGGCCGGCCGGATGTGTCTCCGGCTGAAATCCGGCCTTCTCGACATCCTTCTGCAGTTCGTGGAGATCTGCGTAGCCGTAGATTTGAGCGAGGAAGGTTTGCGTGCTCTGCAGGGGCTGCTCGATGAGCCAGGCAAGGTGCTTTGCGCGAGCGCTGAAGTCGGTCGTCGAGCTCGGGCGGAACTTGGTCTTCGGGCGTTCGTGGCGTTCAATCGACATGGTCATCTCCGAATGGCTATTCGGTTCGGAACGAACTGGCGGCGAGGGCCGGATTCCCCGCAACGTCCATCCCGAACCTCATTCCAATTCGAAGAGGATCAGATTTTGCCAAATCTGGGCTGATCTGGCCCCACCTGGGGTTCTGCGCTTGCGGTTGCCCGCTCCGGCGTCAACGGCTGCCAGTGCCGTTCTTGCTAACATGATAGCAAGATTCGCTAGCGAAAAGCCATAAAAATCGCTCATCCACGGTCTGCATCAGGGTCGCCCGAGCGATTCCCAGAGCAGACAGGCTTCGACCGATCTCGGCGGTAGAGATGGATAGGACCGGTGGATCTCGGCCTCCGACGTGCCCGCCTGCACTTCCGCCAGCACCGTATCAGCGGGCACGCGCGTTCCCTGGAGGACCCACATCCCGCCCATGACGCCCGGGTTCGAGACGATCTGCGGGAGTGCCGCGGGGCGACCTGGCTTCTCCAATCGCATCCTCGTGGCCTTCGCCGGCTGCCGTGCGTCGATCATCTCGCGGGTCTCGAACATCGGGTGCCCGACGCGTGGCTTCCAATTGCGATCCCAGTCGCGCTTGTTGAACGCGTCGAACTCGATGTCGCGCCGGCAGTCGTCGCAGTACCATTTCAGGCTACCATGGTTGTACCAGCGCGCGGGCGAGCACTGGCAGCTGCTGCGGTTGCAGCTGCCGTTCTCCTTGCCCTTATCCGGCTTGTCTGGACCAGAGTAATCGCCGAATGCCATGCGCAGTCTCCTGGGATCGACAAGTCGATGGATGGCAACCGATGCGATCGCCTCAGTGGCGAGTGGCCTTGGCCGCCGAGCGCGCGACTTCGTGGATGTTGCCAGGAGCAACCCCGATGTCGTTCAGACCATGCTGGCTGAGAGCCGAGAGAGCACGAAGAGTGCGCTCTTCCTTACGCTTGGCACGATAGCGGCGGGCGGCAGCGCGTCCGCCTTCAACGATGAGAGCGAGAAACATCGATAGCCTTCTTGAAATGAGCGAAGGCGCCATGCCTTCGGATTGCGCGGAACCTACGCGCGAACTCCGAAAGCAAGAACCGGATAAACGATTCCTTGGTCAGCTTTCGGTGGATGGGCTCAGTAGTCGATGCCCTTGATGGCACCGAGGTGAGGGGCGTTGGTGAGGACCATCGTGAGGTAGGCGCTGAAGCTGCTCAGCACGGTGAAACTGATGATCCCAACCTGGATATTCGCGCGCATGAAGCCCGAGATCACAGGAAGAAGGTCCGGACGCGCTGCCACGAGCACGAGCGCGGCGACTATCCCGAGGGCGAACAAGCCCATCACGGCCCAGCCGATGAGGTAGACGATCAGGTAGCCCAGGAACTCACCCATCTTCAGCGCAGCAAGCTCGACCGGCGAGCGCCTGCGCACAATCTGCAATTCCATGAGCGCGATCCTTCCGACTCCATACCACATCGATGCTACCTCGAAGGATTGAATCAAAGAATTGAGTCGAAATTTTTTCGGTGGATCGGGCCGCGCGTGTGGCTTTCGACCGCACCCGATATTCTCGGAGAAAGGCGCTTGAGCCGGCCTGCCTGACTTTCTATTTTCCGCGCAGAACGAGAGACAAATGAGCCAGATCCGCAAGGTCGACGATGCCGGCGAGAAGATCGGCGGCGCCCGCAAGGACATGTGGCGTAGCCGCGTCATGACGCCCGAGGACCTCGACGCTCTGAGCATCGAGGAAGCCGTGGCATTCGTCTCGAAAGACCTGGTGTGGCCGAAGCCGGATTACGCAGCGCTCGCCGAGGCGGGGTTTGAACCCGAGGCGCTTGCCTTGCAGAAGATCGTGCGCGACCGCCTCCCGGCGGCGGCAGTCATTCCGGACAACGACAAGCCGGACCAAGAGCTGCGCCGTATCCATCGACAGTATGTGGAGATGGTCAGCTTGCTCCGTGACGTCGCCGCGCGGTTGAAAACCGCCGCCGAGATGCGCGTCTTCCATAACGAGATCTACACGGAGCTCGACTGGCACCAGACCGGTTGGCGGAGCAACGAGGTCCGCTCGAAGATCGCCAGCGTCACCTCCGGACGTAAGCGTCCGTACGAGCTGAAGACCGTTGACCTCGACAAGGCATCGGCGATGGTCCGGGAGGGCTTCCCCAGCTCCAAGGTCGATCCCTGGCTCAAGGGCGTTCTGATCAAGCAGCGCGCCGGCGAGTTCTATGCTGTCCGCGGCCGCACCATCACGACCAAGGGGCACGCGACCCATGAAGCGGCGGTGGCCGCGCTCAAGGCCGCTTATCAGGAAAAGCGCACGAAGAAGGCCGGCACGCCGAAGATGCCGCCAATGTACCGCGAGCGTCTCGACGAAATCGTGCGCGAAGGTCTGCCTGCTCGGCGTGATGGATCCGTCTCCCCGGAGGCCTTCATCGAGGAATTCGGATTCCGGGGCGTCGAGTTCGGCGAATGGCTGCCCGACGGCGAGCGGCAGATGGTGCTCGACCACGCCTGGGACGCGTTCTGCGACCTGGCAGAGGTGCTCGACATCCCGCGCACCTCTCTCAGCCTCGGCGGCAACCTCGCCTTGGCGTTCGGCGCGCGAGGCAATGGGCAGGCGGCTCATTACGAGCCCCTGAGGGCCGTCTTCAATGTGTCGCGGCTGTCAGGCGCCGGCTCGGTTGCCCATGAGTACGGGCATTTTCTCGATCATTATGCCGGGCAGAAGGAGTACATTCCGACCCAAAACGGCTCGATTGCTTCGGGCTCGGGCTGGTATGAGTGGTCTCTGCCGAGGGCCGGCCGGCTGAGCGGTCTCGGCCCGGAGCTCGCGGGCATGTGGGATCGCATGATGGAGACCATCCGCATGCGCCGCCTCAGCCGAGATGAGCACGTGGCGGCCCTGGACAGCAAGATCGCCTACCATGCGGAGCGTATCGCAAGCGAGACGAAGCGGCTGGAGACCTTCATCGCATCGGGCGGGGAGCAGCGCGATGGCAAGTTTGTCGGCAAGATGCAGACTTGGCTCCGCCGCGAGGCTGCGACCGAGCAGTCCGTCAGGGCTCGTCGCGAGGCGTTTCTCAACAACCCTTCCCTGCCTGGTGCAGCGGCGGTTTCTCACTTCTTCACCGAGGCGCTGAAGCTCGGCGGAGCGAATGGCTACTGGCAGCGTCCGACCGAGACGTTCGCGCGGGCCTTCGAGTGTGCCGTGTTCGATGCGCTGAAGAAGGCCGGCGCGCGCAGTGACTACCTGGTGCACGGGGTCGAGCCCGAGCTCTACGCCGACGCGATCTGGAAGGGTAACCCCTATCCGGTTGGCGACGAGCGCGAGGCCATCACCTCGATCGCTCTCGACCTGTCGCGCGCGATCATCCCGGCCATCGTCTCGAAGTTCGAGCAGGAGCCAGAGCCGGCTCCCGTTCCGTGACGCTTTAAGGGCGGGGCGCCGGCACGGCGTCCTCGTCCGGAGCCCGGTAGCGATCCAGGATCTCCTTCATCATGTCGTCATGCATGGCGGCCTGCTGCTCGATCCTGGAGGCGAGCTCCTGCAGGGCAGGGAGCATGGCATCGAACGCCCGGCCGACGGTCTCGCGGTACTGGGCGATGCGCTCGTTGTCGGCATCGATGATCGCCTGCACGGCCGCCGGCGAGGCGTGATCCAGCAGGACATCCGCGCGATCGACATAGAGCTGAGGAGTTCGTCCCTGAACGCCGCGGGAGCCATAGTCGGCCGGGTAGATCGTCCTGTAGCCGGGTTTCACATAGAAGCGCGAGCCGGTCTCCTTGATGACCGTCGCCGCGGCGACGGCGCGGCGGAAGCTCAGCCTCGGGAAGGGGAGCACGAAGCCCTTCGGTAGCTTGCCGATCCGCTCGCGGTCGTCATGAATCGAGGTTCGATAGTCGCTCGCGATGATGATCGTCCGAGCAGCGGCTTCTTCGGCCGCGGCGCGCGCGGCCCGCATCGCTTCGAATTCGGCTTTGCCCGACTCGTTCCAGAAATCGAAGCCCTGCTTGGTCAGCAGGTAGATATTCGAGCTGTAGTGCGCAGGGGTGTCGCCGAGCTGATCAACCAGCTTTTGGAATGCCGGTTTCGACGAGCCCACCCGGTTCGGGATCAGATTCAGGCAGTTCTCGTAAGCAAGATATTTGAGACGGACCAGTGGCGTCGTGTCCGGCGAGGCCTTGGTGAAACGCCTGTGCAGCTCGACCAGCGTCTCCTGGGTCTGGATCATGCGCGCCTTGCGCTTCCCGTTCTCGTCGACTGGTGTCAGATCGAAGAACTGCATCCCGCCGACGCCGGACGTGGCCACGAACCGATTGGCGGGACCGTTCTCCAGCAGCCAATCCAGGAGCGCGAGGCTCGCGTAGGAAAGCGTGTCTTTCTTGGCCATCGTCAGCGCCTGGCAGGGAAGGTGAGGGAGGCGCCGTCCTCAAGGGCTCGGGCCTCGTCGAGGAGAGTGCGTGCCTGGTCGCGCAGCTCGGAGGCGCGGCGCCGATCGGAAGCCTCTCGATCGCGGATCGCCTGCGCGGCGACGCGGGCGTTCCCGACGGTCTGCGGCAGGCCACGCGCGGCCAACTCCTCGGCGAGCGCGATCCCGTAGTGCGCATCGAGTCGACGACCGGCTTCGGTCAGGCAGGCGGAACTGATAACGGCAGATTTCATGGCAACCTCCGCCTTCACGCTACCGGTTGGGGACGCAAACCAGAACTGCGACCAGCGTCGAACTGATCGACGAGCGCCAGAGCCCGTTCCAGTGCCTCCCAGCCTGAGGCGGGCAGGTTGTCCTGAGGCTGATGGATGTTGAGCACCGTGGCCCACATGGAGGCCCAAAGAGGCTCCCTGGCCTCCTCCGGGATCTTGGCGACGAAGCCCGTTGGCGTGCCCCCATCGTTAACCCATCGATCGATCTCCGCGGTCAGCGCTTCGGCGACCTCCGACCGTCCGACTAGGTAGGTGCTTTCGATGTCGTGCAGGCTGTGCAGCAGGCATCCGATGACGATGTGCCGCTCGTCCTCGGTCAGTCCGGCGATCCAGTTCGCGCTCACCAGAGATCCTCCGAAAACAGTTCGTGCTGCGCGCTTTCGTTGCGCATGCGCTGGCCACTGGCCTTCACGATCCCCATCGCCGCGGCGCGGTCGACGAAGACACCGAGGTCGGTCGTGAAGCCAGGCGTGTGCCCGATCGAGTCGGGATCAATGCCGAGCAGCGCGCTCATCGAGAAGAGGTGGTGATGCCGAAATGGTGCCGGCAACGCGACCATACTGCCGTCGGCCAGCCGCAAGGCGACGCCGGTGATGCGGCGCGCGTCATTCGCGGCGGTCATCATCGGAACCCCGGGCCGGCCGTGTAGACGGCGTCATCGGTCAGCGGAACGACGCCTTCGAGCCAGACACCACAATAGTCCATCGCATCCTGCAGATGCGCGGGATCGATCCGGACCTCACCGTCATCGCGACGCTCCAGGAAGGACTGCAGGTGGGGATCCGAGAAGGCAGCCAGGACGCGCGCATGCAGGTCAACTGGCAGGAAGCGAACGAGATCCTCTGCCCGGTAGCCCATCTCCTTGCCGCCCCGGCGCCAGTCCTCCGCCATGAGGAGCTCCTCGACGATGGCTTTGCTCAACTCGTCGTCGTCCATGTTCCGGACAGAGAGCACTTCCTGGTCGATGAGCGGCCACGCGTTGGCGAAGGCTTTGATCGCAGCGCCGTCGAGCTTGTGAAGCGCCGCCGCTTCATCCTGCGCGAGAGCGACGAAGGCATGGATGTCCTCGGCAGTGATCTCGGTCATCGAGCGCGCCTCCTCGTGCGCTCAGCGGCCCGATTGGCTTCAGCGCGCTTGGCATCCCGATAGGCCAGGATCGAGTTCGCATGGGCCATATGACCGGATAGCTCTTCTGCCCAACGCACCCATTCGCTGGGATCAGCGTTCTCACCTGGCTTCCTGACGAAGGGGCCGCGAATTTGCGCGATTTCCGCTCGGGTGAGATGACGCTCGGGATCGAACTTCTCGGTCACGGCTTGGGCCCCGCGGGTTCATCCTCAAATTTCGAGCGCGCCTGCTCGTAGGCAGCATCACCCGATTCGGTGATCGCGAGCGTCGTCGAGCCGAAGCTTCCCGTGGTCAGGGTCGCATACCCTTGCGCGACCAGCCATTGTCCCGGCGGATAGCTCTCCGCGATGGTCCGGCTGCGCTTCTCATGAATCTCGGCGAGAAGCTCGAAACGCGGCTTGGTGAATGCGGGCTTGGCCATCGGGATCTCTCAAATGCGAGGGGAGGGCGAGGTTTCGAGATGGAATTCCTGGTCCTCGAGGCGCACGCGGCCGCAGCTGACGCCGGCGGCAACAATGGCGAGTTGCGCGGGCGCCGCCGGCTTGGTCTTCCAGTTCGTGACACCGAGAACCTCGTCGACGCGCTCACCGAGAGCTTCGAGCTGCGCAGGGTCAGCGATGCCCTTGAAGCTGTCCGCATCGAAGTGGAATTCGAAACCGTCCGGCACCGAGTAGCCGTTCCAGTATTGGGCGATTGCCTTGTCGCGGGGCAGATCCACAGCCGCGGCGCGGCGATCACCGGCGGCGGCGAGCTTCCCCGAGGGTGTCAGTCCGAAGATCGCAGTCTTCAGGCTGACGAAGGTCGGGCGCCCCTCCCATTGCAGCGTCCAATAGAGCGGCTTGATCAGCCCCGCCTTGAAGAGGACGGTGACACGCGACCAGGCGACCGTCTGCAGCTTGCCCGAGCGCGGGCTCATCTGCATCGGCCGCTCGCTGCTGGAATGGGCCACCGGGCACCCCTTGGCGATCCGGTCGAGAACCGCGGCGTTCTCCCGGTCTCCGAGAATGACACCGATGTCGTCGCGCGACTTCTGCTCGCGGTTGAACCCCAGTTCGAGCAACGAGAGCATCCCAACCGCATCCTTCAGGCGCTCGACCTCCTGGAGATCGAGAGCCGGCACGGTGCGGCTGGCGACATCGTTCTCATCGAAGACGTAGCCACGGCTTTCGGCCTCGGCCCGAAGCCGGGCATTGAGATCCTCGTCTCGCCTCGTCCTGATACGAGGGTGAGCTGCGATCAGCAGGCCTTCGGGCACCCGCTTGACGGAGCCTTCCCAGACTTCGGTGAGATTGCCCCGGCTGTATCGAAAGGCGAGCGCACCGCTCCCGGTGTCGCCGCGCTGGGTAAAGACGCTGTTCTGATCGAGCAGATCAGCCACCGACTGCCAACCCTGCATGAACGCCGCATCGGCGTTGCGCTTGGCCTGAAGGTCCTTGTGGATCATCCAGCCGCGGGCGAGATCGCGACCGAGGTCTTGTGTGGCCTTGTCCTGCGGCGCGATAAGCTTGATCGAGTCGTTCACGCCCAACCCGAGTTCCCGCTCGCGGTCATAGCGGAGCACCAGGGCGACCGCCCCATCGCGTCCAGTTGGCCCGGCGATGACGGCGACGGAGTTACCCCCGAATTCGGCCGCAGCCGCCTCGTATCCGTGGAGCTCTCTCGTCGACGGAAACACCCGCAGCGAGATCTCGGCATCCGGCAGTAGAGTCGGATCCGTCAGGAGGTCTTCGACAGTGTCTCGCTTGGGGTCGGCGAAGCGAATGCCGGCGGGCGCAGCATCGTCCCGCACTAGCGGATAGAACCCGTGCACCGCAGCGGCTCGAAACCCCTCGTCAATCGCAATGTCGTCGCGCTTCATGGGCTTTAGCTGAGAAGGAAAGCCGGCAGAGTTCAATCCGCCAGGTCCTAAAATCCGGGGATGAGCACCTCAGAGAGTTGGCGCAGCAGCCGGCACGAGTGTCGCCAGATAGTCCTCGTCCAGCGATGTCACCTCAGCGTGGGGCATCAGCGCGCCACCGGCGGGGGTCACCGATCCGAACTCGCGAGTGCCGAACGTCCAGTCGCCGCGTCCGTACTCGGCCGCCCACTCGACTGCGGCGCGCCACTTGTCGCCGCGCGAGCTCACGTCGACCTCGTAGGCCCGGGCAAAATCGTAGCGGTGTTCCCGCAAGAACGCCTGCGCTGCATAGGCATACAGCCAGTCCTCCAGTGCTTCCTTGGTCGGGAAGATCGGCGCGCTGTAGATCTCGGCGCCGGCACTGGACATGGCGATGAAGTGAATTTGGGTCATGGAAGCCTCCAGGCCGCAGGCTAGGGCCATCCTCTGAAAGCCACGAGCTCAGAGGAAGAGAAGCACGCAGGCGCTGATGCAGCCAATGACGCCGGCGGTCCGGTAATGCTGCGTGAAGAAGGCGAGCAGCGCGATCAGGATGCCGAGCAGGGCGCCGAGAAACATGAAACCGCGCATGATGCCGAAGACGAGCGGCAACGGCCAGGCAACGAGCCAATACCAGGTCGACATCGATAGGGGATGAGGCGCGAACCCGTGCACGAAAAGCGTCAGCACAAGGCCGATGGCGAGGTGGCAACCGAGGACCAGCAGCGTCGTGCGGCTCAACAGGAGTGGCATCAGAAAAAGACCAACGCCAACACAGTGAGCTCGCCGAAAGCGAGTGCCCAGCCGTACCAGCGCTTCATCAGCGCGCCAATGGTGAGCAGCAGCAGAGTCGCGAATCCCCAGCCGAGCAAGAAGCCGACAGCGATCCAGAGCGGCAGAAGGATGCCGAGGAGCCATACGGCCGGAGGACGATTCGAAAGGACATGCATGCGGACACCTCGGCTATCGACATGATGGTCGAGCCGGTCCGCGAAATGATCAACCGGCGCCCGCAAGGATTCCGTGGACGGACCTTACGGGCGCGTAGGCATAGGTCAGATAGCTTCCTTCAGCTCCTTAGCGGGACGGAAGGCAGCCTTCTTGCTGGCGGCTACGTCGATCACCGCACCGGTCGCCGGGTTGCGAGCCTGGCGCGCCGGGCGATCGTTGACCTGGAAGGTTCCGAGGCCAGCAAGGCGGATCTTCTCGCCCTTGGTCAGGCTTTGAACGATGCCGTTGACGACGTCAGAGACGATCGCTTCAGCCTGCTTCTTCGGGATCGAATGAGCCTCGGCGATCTGGGCGGCGAGGTTCTTGCCGGTGACGACGACGGCCTTAGCCTTTGCTTCTGCCATTTGAAACTCCTGTTTTCTGTAAGGCAGGGCCGATCTCGTCGTCATTCAGCGGCGCAAGCAAGGCGTTCGGGAGGTTCGAAAGCCCTGGAGATCGACTTATCCGCAGAGGAATCGCGCTGCAGCAGCGGATCGGGAGCGTTCAGGCGCCTTCACGCCCGACCCCAGCGGGGTTTACGGCGCTCCCGCGAATCGCGCGAGACCTAATCTGGCGCCGGCTTTCAGCCCGGCAAACGCCACACGAGAACGCGTCCGGCAGTGCCGAGTCCCTTGGTCCTCGGCTCAAGCGAACCGCTGACGGCGCCCTCAGCTTCAAGACGGCGCAGCTCGGATCGCGCTTGCGCTTCCGTCCAGCCAAAGCGACCGGCGATGACGTCGGTCGGGGCCGACCCGTGACGCTTCAGAAAGCCGAGCACGGTCTCTTCCGCATGGGCTCCGCCAAGGCGAACGACGTTCTTCACTTTGCGCCCTTCCGCGGCTTGGATTGCTGCCCGACGACCGGCCCCGATCGGCCATCCTTCCATACCGCGAGGCGAAACGAGCAGCGCTCTCCGCCCTCGCAGGTCTTTGCACGCGGCGATTCAGGCTGTCGGCCAGCCTTGATGCCCAAATGAGAGTGACAAGTGTCACAGGCCCACCAGATCGTGTCCCCGACATCGAAGGCGAGAAGGCCGGACACCGAACGCATCGACGCCTGCCAGAAAACCTCGCCCTCCTCGCGACCATAAAAGCTGTCGGGCACCTCAGTTCCGCGATAAGCGACCTTTTCCGAGGTGGGACCAAGATATTCAGAGAACACGTAGTCCTGGGCGGCGCGAGCGCCTGTCAGGGCCTCGCGCCCCAGGAGGCCGAAGAGCTCAACCTGCTCCAGCGCCGAGACGGAGCGCTCGTTCTGAGCGTGATAGCTCTGGACCAGAAAGAGAAGGTCCTCCTTGTTCAGACTATCCCACGGCGTCTGGCCGCGGCTGAGGCTTGCGATCGGCAACATCCGTGACCGTATCTCATCGAGCTTTTCGTGACCGGTTCTGCGAGGGATAATGTCCATCTATCGATGGTGCTCGCAGAAGGCAGGTGGGGCAACGCGGGCTAGGCCTCAATCCACCGTTCGAAGAGATTCGTGCCGGAACGGGCCCTAGCTCTTCTTGGCGAGGGCGCGTTCCACGAGCAAATTCATGGTTGCTGCGACGACCTCACGAGGCCAACCGGCGCGCACGGATTTCAGAAACAGCGAATGAACTGATGCGTACATCGCGTCGGAGCAATCAGCGAGGGCTTCGCTATCAGATGCCCATGTCTGTGTCTCAGGCGACAAGATGTGCTGTCGAAGCATCGCCCCGATAAACGCCTGGACGTGCTCTGGCGGGCCGATTCTGGCCCAGTTCTGTACGGTCCGCAGCTTCACCGGGAACTCTCTCGCGAAGCTCGTTTGGGTGTACCCCAGTTTATTGAGTGCTGCTTTGAAAGCGGCCCCGTCCATCCATTAGCACCTACAGGAGCTCATCGGGTCGTGAACGCATGCGAATGTCGGGCGACATGCACAATTGACCCCCTAGCGACATAGAGAACTGACCCCTCTC
>NZ_JBMDKB010000041.1:0-22933 GCF_057809495.1 Allobosea sp. FG18 | reverse complement strand
CCCCCCGCCGCTAGGGGATGAGAGGGAGAGAAGCAGTCCTTGGTTCGATAGCGACACGCCGAGAAACCCAATTGCAGTCCATCCTCTTTCCCGCCCGTGGAGGAAAGCCACAATCCTTTGTGAATAGCGTGGATCCTAGAATCGATGGTTTGATACTGGCAGTCGCCTGGATTATTCCTTGTGCCTCAGAATCCCACGGCTGACCGAGGTCGTCTCATGCGTGCGCTCTCTCTCCTGATTGCCCTGGCTGCCGCGGTTCCGGCGCTTGCCGAGGACGCCTCGATCGCGTCTCACCGCGCGACCTATTCCATGACGGACGAGTCGGGATCGCCGACCGGTCGCATGGAGGTCGAGCTGCTTGGCGACGCCTGCCGTGGCTACGCGATGCTCCGGCGCCTGGAGATCGACAACGACTTCGGGAAGGTCGTGCGCACGTCCGCGACCTGGGAATCCGCCGACGGCAAATCCTATTCCTTCAACGATACGCTCGAACAGGACGGGACCGAGATCAAAAGCTTCCGTGGCAAGGCCGAGCGGGAGAATGACGCAACGGTCGTCCGCATCGTAGCTCCGGAGGAGCAGAGGGCGGAGCTCCCGGCCAATGTTCTCTTCCCGATTAGCCGCACCAAGGAGCTGCGTTCCGCGATCGGCATCAGCGGGCCCGGAGCGATCATGAAGAGCATGCCAGCCTATCTGGGCGCGCCCGGATTCGGCACGAAGGCGGCGCAGGTATCCACCATCGTTCAGCCGCGGCGGCCGGATCCGGGCGATCTTGGCGCGCTCCAGGGGCTGAAATCCTGGCACACTCGCGAGGCTTTCTTTGTCGGTGAGGCATTTCAGGATGCCGGCCCATCGTTCGAGATGAAGGCGACGGAGTTCGAAAACGGCGTCGTCGCCGGCTTCGAGGTGATCGAAGGTGAGCGGGTCAGCCGAGGCCGTATCGAGAAGCTCGAACTCATCCCTGCCCAGCCTTGCAAAGGCTGACCGCTAGCCTGTGAATGACTGCCGGGGTCCACTTCAGCCGGCCTCGGCGCCGCCCTAGAATCTGACGGTCGCTTCGAGGAATTTTGATGCTGGACTATGTTTTTGGGATCGCCGGGGCTCTCGTCCCTTTCCTGGTCGCGTTCGCAATTCTCGTGACGGTCCATGAGTATGGCCACTTTATCGCGGGCAAAACCCTCGGAACGCGCCCGACACATTTCGCAGTGGGCCTGGGGAAAGTCCTGTGGTCGCGCCAGGATCGCGACGGCTGCGAATGGCAGCTGCGAGCCATTCCGATCGGGGGTTTCGTTCGGTTCCTGGGCGACCGTGATGGCACGGGGATGGTCTCGGCAACAGACATGCCAGACAACGCGAAGCCAGACCCAAAATCCCCCTACCTGCTTCGCCGCCCACCGCTGCATCGTGCGATCGTCCTGGCTGCGGGCCCGGGCGCCAATCTGCTTCTCGGTTTCCTCGTTATCGCCTCTCTCTATGTGGGATTCGGCCGGCCCGTCGTCCCCCCCGTGGTGCGGGAGGTCGTAGCCGGCGGCGCCGCGGAACAGGCTGGAATTCGTCCAGGGGACCGCTTTCTGAGCGTGAATGGTGTTCGTACCCACAGCTTCGGCGACATCTTCTCGGAAATTTCGCTGCGCCTGGACGAGCCCGCCGTCGCTCGGATTGCTCGGGGAACCGAGGAGCTTACGATCAGGGTTCAGCCGCGTGTCGAGCGCATCACCGGCATTGGGGGGACACAGTCTATCGGCCGGATTGGGATCGTGTCGGGTGATCCCGTCCACGAGACGGTGGGCCCGATCGATGCCCTCATCTATGGCGCCGGCGACGTCTGGAAGCAGACACGGGCCTTTGTGATCGCGGTGAAGCAGCTGTTCATCGGCACAAGGCCGATCTCAGAGGTCGGCGGCCCGATCAAGATGGCGGAAGTGACATCTCAGGCGATCAGCGACGGTATCGCCAACTTCGTCTTCATCATCGCCGCCTTCTCCATCAACCTGGCGGTCGTGAACCTTGTGCCGCTGCCGGTTCTGGACGGTGGTCAGCTGCTGATCTGCGCGATCGAGGGTATCGTCAGACGTCCGCTGAATGCCAAGTTCCTTGTCGGCATTCAGGCTGTTGGGGTCGTCCTGCTGCTTGCGCTCATGACGACCCTCACGATCAATGACCTATGGGCCTTGTTCAGCAAGGCCTGAGGCGCCTTAGCGGCGCCAGGCAGCGCGCGAGCGATCGTAGCGGGCGTTGCCCTTGATATCGCGGCTGCTGCGATAGCGGCGGCCGCTGTCCACGGAGGCCTCGCCGGTGCGATAGTGCTTCACGTTGGCAAAGCTGTTCTCCACGGGCGGGATGTAAGCTCCCACCGGGATGCGCTCCTTTGGCGGCGCGCTCAGCGGATAGCGCCCATCGATCATACGGGGAAACCCCGCCTCGAACTGCTCGGTGGTGGTTGCGTAGCGGCCGTATTCCCCGGCCTGTGCCATCGACGGAATGGCGCTCAGCGTCGCGAGGGCCAGGAGGGTGATGATGCGCTTCATGAATCGCTCCGCGGAAAACTTCAGAAAGTGTCCGCGAGAAACGGTGGACGGTCAAGAAACGCAGTAGCGGTTCTTGGTTGACGGCCGCAGGAGGCTCTCCCTACCTTCTCCGTTAGGCGATCGAGGGAAGAATCCTTGTCGCTCCGGAGCTTTGCCATGACCGAAGAAAGCGACATCTCCCTCGCGATCGAGCGCGATGAAATGATGCGGGATCGCCAGATCCGCAACATCCAGGCGTCTCTCGCGGTAGAGCCTGGATTGGGCGAGCAGCGCGACTGCGCGATCTGCGGCGACGAGATCCCGGCCGCCCGTATCAAGGCCCTTCCAAGCGCGACCCGCTGCGTGAATTGCCAGCAGATGGCGGAACGTCGGTGAAGGGAACCCTGCAGAGCAAAGCCGCAAACAATGCCCGCGGTATGCGCAGCGCTGCTGAGCACATGCATTTCGCCGAGCTCGTCGACCATGCGCAAGGGTTCGTGCTCGACGACGCCACCGTGGTCGAGCTGCAGGCATGCGTCGACTCTCAGACCGCATCAATCGAACGAAATATCGATCTGATTTCCGTTCCGGAGAACGGGTATTGGATCGAGTTCCAGGACGCGCCACGCCGGGAAGAGGGCAGCGAGGCGCTCTATGGTGCCGCTCACCCGGAGCGCGTCGGCGTCCTCGTCTGTCCCGATCCGTCGGAGCCGGACAAGCTCGTCATGATGACGGCCTGGGAGTTTGCCGACGGATCGTGCCGCCACTCATACGCCGCGGTCGCGCTGAAGCCGAGCCAGTTGCGGGTTCACGCCCTGCTGGCGCGAAAGATCTACGGACGCGGCTGGACCGAATGCCTGGCCAGGCTCACGAACCTGGCGACAGTCTACTTTCCTCCACAGTTGCTGGACGAGCTTAGGGCAATGGCTGAGCTGGAAGATGCGAGCGAGGCGGACATCGCGGCGGCAATGCAGACGGCGCAGCGTGACGTGGTCATGGAGCTGCCGTTCACCCTTGCTGCTCTCTTGATGCTCACCGTCGCCGAGGCGCCAGCCGCTTACGACCAAGGGGGGACAGCAGGCTGGCGTGCGAGGTTGGCTTCCCTCTTTCGAGGGAAGGGCTTTGTCCGATCGGGCGTGGAGCGACCGCGGCTTGTCTACCGGCCGGCAGGTGTCAGACGCGCAGCGCCGGCGAATAGCTCGGGGCCAGCGCCTGAACGATATCAGCCATCTCAGGCAGCTTCCTGAACTCCTCGAGGCTGAGCTTCCGCAGTCGCTTGCCCATCAAGGGCTCCCAGGCGCGCAGTGCGCTTTCGACGATCTCCAGGTCCTTCCGATCGTACCCACAACGGATCTCGATCTCGTCGGTGGGGCGGGTGCGATTGGACAGGTAGCTCATGATGCCGCCGTGGTTGAGCGGAATGCGGCCAGCCTCGACCTCGCCCTTGAACCAGGCGAACGCGGCGACGGCCTTCTTCGGGGGTGTGCCGTTGCCTTGTCCATGGTGCTGGCGCACGGAAAGTTCGGGGACGCCCTCGTTGACGCGGCCGATCTCGACGGTCGACAGCGAGACCGCGTCAAAGCCGTCCCCCTGTTCACGCATCGACAGGATGTGGCAGTCCCCCGCCTTCGCACGGGTGTCATAGCCGCCGACGCAGTGATTGAGCCGTTTGCCTTCCTCGCGAAGCTCACGCTTGTCCGTTAGTGGAACGATCTGGATTCCGTTCGGTGCGATCCAAACGTCGCAGAGCGGCGCCCAGCCATCAGCTGCTACGGCCTTGATCTCGCCGCGCGCGATCTCCGGCTCGTCATCGGTTCCGATAGCCGCCAGAATCGTCGTCACGCGCGAATGCCAATCCCGCTGCAGCTCGAACGCGGCCGGTAGCGCCTTCTTGGCGAGAAGAAGACGAATGGCCGCGTCGGTCGCAAGCCTGAGGCTTTCCGGACCAAGATAGGCCTCGTCCTCCGTTGAGCGGGACATGGCGATCGGCAGGACAACCTGGTCGCGGAAGGAGCGAACCATGTCGATGACACCGTTCGCGGCGCGCTGAAGCCCTTCCTGGCTCTCGTCAGGCACTGGCTGCCAGGATGTCTTCTGGTCCTCCGGAAGGTCCAGTGGCGGCTGGGTCGGAGCAGCCGCTTTGGCGGCGCGGGCTCGCAGATCAGCCCATTGCCCCTTCGCCCCCTCCAGCAGTGAGGCGATCCCATCCGGCATCTCAACGTACAGTGGCCGAAGCGCGCCCTCGACGATGTCGAGCAGGGCGTCGAATTCCGCGCGCTTCGTAGGGAACCAGTCCGGCGGCGCGGCCGAGAGCATCTCGACCAGAACCTTCGGGGCCGTACCGCGGTCATTCCAGTCGAGCTTGTCCAGGCGGCGCAGGAGGCTACGGGAGAGCTTCGGTACGCCGATATCGGTTTCGCCATAGGCGCGCATCAGCGCGTCATTCAGCGACTTCTTCATGTCGATGGCGAGCTTCAGCGTCGGCTTTACCGCAAGATCCTGCGCCAGGAGCGGGTAGGCCTCGGCCGCCTGGAGGCGGACATCCGCGCGCGCCGGGTTGGCATAGAATGCGTATGCCGGCTGGTGGAACACGCTCACGGCGCGCAGCGCTCGTAGAACCCGGGGGTCGAGCTTGGCCGCAATCGTCTCGATATGCGCCGCCTTGAGCTGGGCAGCGCCTACCGCGAGGATCGTCTCGTCCGGGATATTCGACTCGGGGAAGCGCACGGTGAAGCTTGCGTGAAGCTGCTTGGCGTAACCCGAGATGCCACCACGCAGGCCAAACCAGTCGAGGGCTTCCGACAGCGGAAATTCCCGCTCGCGAGCCGCCGCTGCTCCCTCGAACGAGGAGAAGGGATCGGGATTGAGTACCCGAACCGTTCGACGGACGGCACGGAGCTCGCCGGCGCCGGTCACGCTGAGATAGCTCACGGTTCCCGGAACGCCGGTGGCGTCCAAGGAAGCTGCCTCGACGCCGCCGTCAGGTGTCGCGCGGGTGGCGATGGGCATCTGACCGAGCAGAATTACGAGTTGCTCGCGCATGGCCTTGCTATGGCTCGTCATCTTGGCCTCACCGGATCATAGCGGGAGCGGGAGCGGACTTCTTGCTCTTGCTCATTCTCTGCATGCGCTCCTGCGCCCATTTCCGGTTGGTCCCGTTAGCGAAGAGCGACGCGCCTGCGCGATAGAGCGCATCGACCACCTCAGCGACCTCATCGGCCTGGATCAGGACATTGGCCGCTCCGTTCTTCTCCAGGCTCGGATCGCGTCGGGCGAAATCGTTGATGGTTGGCACGTCATAGACGAAGCCGTATTTGCGCGAGTTGCGCGGCGGCAGACGGAGCCTGACACCGGTGCCTTCCGGAGTGAGTGCGATCAGCTTGTCCGAAAGGGACGGCGAGCCGACAAGCTCGATGCCATCCGCAACAGCCTCCTGGGCCATCTTGCTGTCGGTCATGCCGACAGGGAAGTTCAGGTCGCGGTGGTTCTTGTTCGTCACCAAGATGCCGCGATGGAAGGAGCCGGCGGAATCCTTGTACGTGACCAGGCGCCCGAGGTTGTGCTCGGTGTTGTAGCGCATGCCACGGTACAAATTGTTGGTCAGGAGCGTCACAGGATGGAGGTTGAGCGCCTCGGCATCCTCGAATGCCTTCAGCAGCTTCTCATAGTCGTTCGACTCCAGCCCTGGCTTTACCGCGAACCTGGAATCATTGAGGAGCGTGCCGAGGCGCATCGAGCGCGGACGCTGATCGCCCGGAACCACGAATTCGACGCCGTAGGTGCTCGCGACGTGCTCATAGCCGCGCGGCGGATACTCGATCCGGGTGACAACGCCCGTGACGGCGATCTCGTCGACGCTGTAGGTGACCTGAACGCCGGGCTTGATCTTCTCCAGGCCCGTGATCAGGCGATCGATGGCGTCCTTGCGCCGTGAAACCTCCTTGTGGCCGCGAGCCAGCGCCTCTGCAACTGTCATGTTCGCCGGCAGGTAGGGCCGCAGGATCTCTTCGAGATCATTCTGGAGCCGTTCGATGCAAGCGAAGGCCCGGCCGGAGGCCATTTCGCCAATCTGGATGCGCTCCAGGAGGCCGTCTGTCTTGATCGGCGTGCCGACGCGCTCCAGCGCACCGGTCACCGCATAGAGCGGCTCGTGGAAAAGCGAGTCGACCTCTTCCGACTCGACGCCGTCGAAGCTCTTCGTCTCCTTGATGTGGACGATGCCGGGCAACTCGTGCGTCTTCAACGGCGTCTGGCCGCGCGCCTCAAGCTCCTCGATCGCCGCATGGAACTCGGCGGTCAGCTCGTTGCAGACGCGCTCCTGCAGCGAGACTGGCAGCATGATCAGCCGCGCCAGGATCTCGTTCGCCGTGCGCTTGTTGTCGGAGACCTCCGTCTCTTCACCACGAACTGACTTCTCAACCTTGAGGCGGGTGCGCTGCTTGAGGCTGGACCGCAATTTGTCCGAGGACTCCATCTCGATCTTCAGGTTGTCTTTGGCGCCGAGCTGGATTTCGTCGACCTTGAAGCCGAGGCGACGCATCAGCTCCGGACGGGCTTCGGCGTAGCGCGAGCACACGATATCGCCGACCGGATTGATGAGGTCGGGGATATCGCGAACCAGGATCGCGGCGTCGCGATTGGAGGTCGTGTTCGCAGAAAGGCGACGGAGCTTGGCGTTCTCCATGGCGGCCAGGCGCATCTCGATCGGCAGACCCGACAGGAACGAGATGATCTCCGGATCCTCGACCTGGTCGTACCGGTTGACGCGACCATGGCCCTGGATTTTGCGCAGGATGTCCGCAGGCGCCTGCAGTTCGAGCAGAACGCGCGGGCGCTGATCGTCGAAACGGGAGCCAGCGTGAAGATCGATGCCGGTGGCGCCGGCGCTATTGATAATCACAGCGTCGAGATCGCCAGAATTGAACGAGTTCTTGACGACAGTCGGGTTGGATGCCGGGCGCCGCATGACGCGACCGCCGCGGATCTCCAGGGTGCGGCCGGTGATCTCGTCACAGGTGAAGCCCGTTTCGTTGATGCGACGCTTGACCTCGTCCACGGCGCTGGCGGGGATGTCAGGAAGGTTCTCGATCAGGCGGCGGATGCGATCACTGATGGCCTTGAGCTCGGGATAGTCCGCCGTGAGGTCGCGCACCGCACCATTCTGGGTGTTGAGCGTCCGCTGACCCATCTTCCGCAGAATGCGATGAAACAGAGCGCGGAAGTCAGCGACGACGGCGCCATCGACCTCGATGTCCTGTTCGGCCAGCTCTTCGAGCAGGCTCTGGACCGTGTTCTCGACGACGATGACGGGCTTGCGGTTATTCTGCAGCGCGTCGATCGCCTGCTCGACGACGATATCGATCTTCAGGGCCGCAACGAAGAGCCGCGAAATTGTATAGAGCGGGCTGCCGTAACCAGAGCGGAAGGCCTGATGAACGGGCCCAGCTTCGCCCTCCGGCGCATTGGCGCGAGCATTGCGCTCGTCCTGAACAGTCTGGTCGCAGGATGCGGCGAACCTGACGAACTCGCCCAGGATGGGCGCGACCGCATCCATGTACGAGCGGTTCCTGTCAAAGCGCTGGGTGTCGACGACCGTGCGATAGGTGACACGCGAGAGGTCGAACTCCCGACGGATCATAACGCCGTCCTGGACGAGCATCGCCGACAGGATTTCCTGGAAGGTCTCGCCACCGCGCTGCATCATGAGCGCCATCTCGCCGTCGAGAAGCCCTTCGGGGAGGAGCTTCCAATAGAGATCCATGTGCTCGGCCGTCTTCGCGAAGGTCGCGGAGGAGAAGACGACACCGCCGCACTTATCGACGGCAGCCTTGATGTTCTTGCCGACGTTCGATGTCGAGGCGGCCGCGTTGTGGCACTCGTCGAGAACGAGCTTCGTCTCGGCGTCGATCACACCGCGAAGCCAGGCGGACTTCCGTTTTGTGAGGTCGCCCTCGGTCGTGCTCTGACCTTCGACGACTTCGCGATTGAACTGGCTGTAGGTCCCGAGGATCAGGTTGACGCTCGCAGGCCAGGCGCCGGAATCGAGCATGGCGTCGACATCCTCGCGCGCCGCGCCGCGCATGACGACCTTCTTGGTCGCCTCGTCGATGATCGAGACCGAGTCGTTGAGCACCATCGGCAGGAAGTGCGCTGCGGACTCGGTGTGAACGATGTCACGCCAGATGTCGGAGAGGTTCTGCTGGCGCTCGGTCAGGAACATCACCCGCTCGCCGCGCATCGCTGCTCGGCGCAGGATGGCGGCAAGGGTGCGGCCTTTGCCGACGCCGGTCTGGTCGGCGATCAGGAAGCCGCGCTCGCGCTCGTCTGCATGGAGGTAGAGGGCCAGGGCGTCAATCTGTTCCGGCGAGAAGATCCGAGCCAGATCATCCTTCGAATAGCCGAACTCGGCGGCGACGAAGGAGTCGACGTCGCCATGCTGACGGACGACGCGAGCCAAGGCTTCTCGGGTCGCGGCTTCGAGATTGCGGGGGACCATGGTCGACGGGTTCCCGACCCGTGACGCGCTCGCATAGGGCACCTGGAACGAATTGATCGACTTGGGATCAGCATCGCCCTTCAGCTCGACATTCGCCGCGGCGGCAAGCCGGGAACGATCCGCCTCACGGGCGCGGTTCGAGACGATCTCTGCCGTCCAGGTCCAGAGCGAGGTCCAGTCGTGGATCGGGCGCGGCGAGGGAGGCAGCGCATCCTCGGACGGCTCGGAACGCCGGCCCGCGATGGCGAGCATGATCCGGCCCGAAAGGTCGGGATGCCCACCCCAGAGGCCGCCATCGATCGTGGACTCGGCTTCGAAGCGCCATTCGCGAGCAATCTGATCGCGGATGGCGGCAAGCTTCGCCTCTTCCTGATCGTTCTTCGGGGAATCGAGAACGATCACACCAACGCCGTCGGTCCCGATCTTGCCGAGCTGGGGAATGATCGCGGAGTGATTGCTGCCGACATCGGCGAACAGGCCGCGCGCGTCGGAGGACTGGAGGCCGCCCTTGCGGAACTCGATATCCTTCAAACCGCGGACGGCAGCCACCGCTCGCAGCGCAGCAGCATGCTTCTCCGAGTCAGCTCGAATTTCGAACTTGGCGCCCTTCGGCATATGCGACAGCAGATAACCCGGGCCTGCGTCGTCGATCGCAATCGTTCGATCGGTCAGCGCCGGGTCGAGACCGAGGATGCGCTGGGAAGCGACGGCCATCGGACCGGCGACAAAGGCTCCGTTCGTGTCGTGGAGGCAGGGGAGGGCCTCATGCATCTTCGACGCGGTGATGAAGGCATCTCCCAGCGTGGTGCCGCCCCGCTTGGCGAGGTGCCGGCCGAGCGCCGCGGTCACCGCATCGGTAAACTCGGCTACCGGCCCCTGGTGCCCGATCGTGGAAATGAAGCGCTGCAGATCTGCAGCGTGTTGGACGCGCCCACGCGCAGCCTGCTCAACGAAAGCCTCAGCGCAGATAGCGAGGGACTCGGCGTCCGGTGCACGCAGAAAGAGACCGGGCGTCGTGCCGTCTCGCTCGGAGACGGCCATACCGCGGGTGTCCTTGATATAGCGCTCACCATTGAGCTCGTAGACTTCCTGAACGAAGCGATTGAAGCCGAGCGGATGACCGCCCGATAGAACGCGCGCCGGCACGCCCTTGGTGGCCGCTGCATCCTGGGGTCGATCGACGGGCTTGTCCGCTGCGTGGCTCGCAGCGAGATCGACATAGTGCCGTTCGAGCTCGTAGGTGTCCGCCTTCGCCTTCGGGAAGAAGGGGCGGAACGCATCCACCGAAATCTTCTCGGTCAGGACGCCATTGTCGTCGAACTTGGCTACCTTGAAGAGCAGCTTCTTGTTCGTCTGGTGGGGCTTGAAACCAAGCTTGTTCGCCGGAGTGTGCAGGTCGCGAACGATATTGGATTCACCGAGCAACACGAGGTTCGAGACGCCGCTGAACGAGCGGACCAGCTTGAGCTGGAGGCCGTACTCAGAGAGATCTACCCAAGGCTGATTGATCATGGATTCAGGCTCGAAGATTCGTGTCGCACCAAGGAATTGACACCGTCATTCTCGGAATGATCCTCGAAACCCACAAACCCGAAAGCGTCATGACTCACGCAAATTTTGCTCCTGAGGCGAAAGTCCGCAAAGTCCATCCGGATGCGAAGCTTCCATCCTATAAGACCGCAGGCGCCATTGGCGCCGACCTGTTTTTGTTCGATCCCGAAGGAAAGATCACGGAGGTCGGTCACCAGGTTGTTCGTCTGCCGACCGGAATCGCTCTGACGCCGCCTGCAGGCTTCTACGCCCATGTAGCCCCTCGCTCCGGCCTGGGCAACGAAGGGCTTCATCTCGTCGCCGAGATCGTCGATCCGGACTATACCGGAGAGGTGATGGTTGCTGCGATCGTCGCGCCCGGGCACCCGCCGATCAAGATCAAGTCTGGCGACCGAATTGCGCAGTTGGTCTTCCTGCGTTCGAACCAGGTCGCCTTCGCTGAAGTCGCCCACCTGGACGAAACAGATCGCGGGGCCGGCGGCTTCGGATCCACCGGCCGATCGGCCTGATCAGGGCGACGGGACCGGCTCCGCCGGCGCCGCAGCGGCGAGCGCGCCCTGCCAGTCCAGCTTCAGGATAGCCGCGACGGGAGCCACGTCCTCCACGCCCAGAGACTTTTTCATCTCGACGAGCTGATCGCGTTCCGACTCGTCCGGCTGCTGGCCGGTCGCGCTGAGCTGCTTGGACTTCACCGCAAGCTCTTCGATGCGCAGGTCCAGCACCTTCAGAGCACGGTTGTAATCCTCGAAGGCCTGATCGGTGAGGGCAGACTCGGGATCGACAGCGTAGATACGGTTGCGATGCTCGTCCTCGTAGCTCGCGTCGAAGCCTTCGATGCCGAAAAGCACGTAGGTTGCTTCCTCATCGCAGCGATCGTCGAACGTCCAGTCGGCGTTCGCCATGACACGGACCTCATGGCCCGTCTCGCGGGCAATCGCAGCTGCAATGCGCTGGTAATCCGGGAACGCCCCGTAGTCGCCGATGCGGGTGAATGCGACGACGCCGGGCACAGTCGACTCCAGGATGTCGGCGGTGTGGCCATAGCGTTCGAGAATGGATGAGATGGTGTCCTCGACAGCAAAGCGATCGAAATTCGCTTTGGCTTCGATGACGTCGAAGGTCTGGATATCGGTCATAGCGTGGCTCTCATGGTTGGTCAGAAACGGGAACCCGGGACGCTGGGAGCGGAAGGCTCGGTGGGATGCTGAGACGGCATCTTCTTGATGAGCGCGGCCTCAAGCGCGTGGAGAACGCTCTTCATTTCCGGCTGACGCATCAGCCAGGCGTGCGCTGACGGCGCCCCTTCGCGATCGGCACGGTCACGGATGCGAAGATATAGACCGTTCGCCCGCCCCGTGGTGCGAGCAAGGGGCACGGCGCGCCAGTTCACGACAATTTCCTCGCCTTCACGTTCAACCCGGCCGGAAGGGCCAACAAGCAATCGGGTTGGATTCGAAAGGGCGACGCGGGAGAGCTGCTCGAACCACTCGCTGATCTCCCGATCGAGGGCCGCGTGCTCTTTCTCGAAGTGGCGTTCCCGCGAAGCGGTTGCATCTTCAATGATCTTTGCCGAAGCATCGAGCCATTTGATGACGGTTTCCAGCAGCCGCGGGTTGCCATATCGTCCGACTTGAAGCTCTGAATTCGACGATTGGAGCTCGGCCGGTGCGAGAGCCGTGAAATAGATCTCGGCTGGTTCGTTCAGACGGCCAGACGCCCGAACAAGGGTTGCGGGATCCAGCTCGATATGGCGCTTGTCCATGCCGAGAGCGTAGAAAAAGGGTGTCAGGATCCGGTTGTCGACGCGATTGAGCAAGCGAATGCTTCGCGGCGAGAGCTCGCGGATATCCACGGGCATCGTGATCCCGTTCACCTTCAAAACGACGATGGGCGCACTTCGCGACTGCATCGATTCCTCGCTTTCCGAGGCTATGAAGGGATCCTTTCAGGAAAGCCACAAGCACGGTGGATGAGGGGAAACTTCGCGATGCGAATATCGTCGCCGACAGGCATAATCGCGCCGATCAAGAATTGAGGATTCTCTCCTTTGAGAAATTGGGGCGCAGCTGTTCTGCTTGGGATTGCGATGCTGTTCGCGCCGGACGCGCGGGCGGAAGGCTGGACCTTGCTGTGCACCGATAAGGGGCGAACGGTTCACCTGGAGCGATATGCCGGTGATGTCCCCGCAGGTGCGGCGGAGACTGCCCTGCATCGCAATCCCGGCGCAACCTGCATCACCCTTGCACCAACCGATACGAATGCCCCGGCAGCCTTGCTCGCGCCTGACCCGGGCGTGGCAGTCAGCACCGACGTGTCGACCGATCCGCAGATCGGGCTTGGCGCAGCCCTGCGGGTGCTTCGCGGAGAGGCGATTGGGACGGCCGAAAGCGTCACCGAAGCGCGCCCCACGTCCTCCGACCCGAAATCGATGCGCCCGAAGTCGGCGAATTGGGTTCGTCTCGCGATCTACCGGTCGAAGGACCCGATGGACGCGCTGGCGGACTGGCAACGCATCTTGATCGCCGAGCCGCATCTTGCCTATCTCGTCCCTTCGGTGACCCAGACCAATGACGGGTGGCTGATGCTAAGCGCCGGCCCGATCACCGACACGATCGAACGGGATGGGCTTTGCCTTGCAGCCGGACACCTTGATCTCGACTGCATCCGCGGTGAAGAAGAGGCGGTGAGTGCCCCGCACGAGGCGAAGGCAGCCGCGATTGCGCTGGCAAAGACCTGGCCCGCTTTGGTGAAAAGCTGGAACCCGCCCGCGGAGTGTCGGCTCGTTCCAGGGATCGAGCGCGAAGCAGAGGTCTATCAGCCAGGACGAAGACAGGGTCTCAGCTGCTGGCGCACACCGTTTGACCCACCAGAGGCTGTGGTTGACATCGCATCACTTGCCCCGGCTATGCCGCCGCCGGAGCCGGTGGCAAAACCATCCCTTGCCAAGCCCCGCATCGCCAAGTCAGCTGCGCCGAAGTCGAGGCCGAAGCTCATGGTGCCATCCGCCCCACCGTTGCAGATTGGTCTCCCGCCCAAATCCGCAGCCGCGGCGCCATTTCGGGTAGCCAATTAGCTCGATCGAACGGGCCTCAGATTGCCTTGCGTCGCCGGCGGCGCCAAAAAGGACAGGCGACTCGACGTCTAAACCGCCCGAGAGCAGCCTGGCCAGAAATCGCTGGAGTACGAAATGCCGCTTAACATCGACCCCACCCCGCGCAATCGGAAGGAGACGGGACTGGCGGTTCTCCAGATCCAGGTCGAGCACGCGGATGGCATCTTGGAGTTCAATCCGACGAGTTCGCTGATGACCGGGATCCAAACTCCGGAGGCCATCCTCGATCTGAAGCCAATTCCAGAGCTCAAAAGTTTGATCACCGGCGGACCCGCAATCATCTATCGAAGCGACGATCTGGAGATCCCGCTGACGCAGGAAGAGACGCTTCGCCTTATGCTGACCGCACTCCGGCCGAAAGAATACGAGGCGATCGCGACCCGCTATGGTGATGCGTACGAGTGGCACGACGATTTTTATGACTCAGCGACCGGAGATGCACTTCAGTCTCGTGAAATCTACATGCAGCAGGCCAAGCTCCAGCGGGAGCTTGGCGACAGCGCAGATGTGCAGATCGTCGAGAAAGACGATTACACCCAGGAGCTCATCGTGATCAGAAAGCCGGATGGCGACGATCAGCGGGGCCCGAAACTGTGATGGGGTACGTCTGAGAGCTCACGATCGACGAGATCTAGCTCGTGAGTCAGCGACAGCAGCTTGCTGATCGTCTCGGGCTTCATGCGAACGAAGGTGCCGCTCGGCGTGTAGCCCTGACCAATCTCTTCGAGGACAGCGGCGAAACCCCCAATCACAGCCTTTAGTCGCGGGCTATCCTCTGGACCCACCCGTGACAGAATCGCTCGCAGTCGCTCCTGGATGACACCGAGGCCGGCGGCCTTCATCAGCTCCAGGTGCCGAGGCTTCGAGCTGGGCTTCAGGCCGGGCCGTGGAGAAGAAGGCGTGGAGCTAGGGCCATCAGGGGCCTCCTCGTCAGGGGCCTCTCCCTTCAACTTCCGTTCCAGATCCGGATCGACATACTTCCGGGCGAAATCGTTCGGGACGTTGTCGACGCCGTGGAAGTAGCCGTCAGGGCTCGAAGGGTCGGCGTCAGGAGGCCCGAGCTCGCCGGGCTGGGGAACCAGGCTCAGAACCGCTTCCGCCCGGACACCGGGGCCGCCCGCCCGAAGCTCATCTACGAGCCGGCTGATGTCGATTTCAGAGCCCGGCGCCCGGATCATGGCAACGAGAGCGCCGGTAGGATCCTTCGACTGTCCTGTAACCCGGTCGAATTCCGAGAGAGCCTCGCCAATGGCTTTGAGAACGGCCTTGTGGTGGCGCGGCTCCGCGCCGAGACGCCAAAGGCCTGCGTCAGAGAGGTAGAGCTTCAAGCCGCGAGCGGCTTGAACGACCGCGAGCGCGGGTGCGAGCAAGGCAGGTCTCCAGAAGCTTGCTAGGAGCAAGAATCATGAGGATAATTCTGGACTGACACAAGGATTGAATCGTTTGCTCCGGCTCGCCCTCCCTGCAATCATCGGCGTCTCGATGATCGGCGCCGTAGCTCTGGCACAGGACCAGGGCCCGGCCCGGGCGGGATCGCAATGGAGCACAGAAGAGTACGACAAGGCCTGTGCGCCGCTTTTGAAGACCAGCGCCGGAGACACCCGGCTGAACCTGCTCCAGTTCAAGACGGTCTTCGGCAAGCCGGCCATCCGCTGGGCGGAAAAAGACTACCAGCAGGTGATCGACCTCGCACGAGCCTGCCATGGCTACTCGAAGCAGGGTGCCATGGTGGACGGCAATAACTGGCGAGCGATGATCGAAGGTGCGCGAGACAAGGTCCTCCCTGTGGCTGAGCGTTCGATCCAGGTCGACGAGTTCGCGTCCGGCCTTGCGAAGGATGCGATCAAATTCCCGCAGTGCTCGCAGCTGCTGGAATTCGAAATCGACCCGGTCAGCATGAAGGACTCGTCTGCCGAGATGTTCGGTCAGAGCTTCATGCTTATGAGCGACAAGGACCTGAATGCGGCCATCCAGTATGTCAACGAGTGTCTCCTTTTCGTCCCGGACTACGCACAGGCCGTGAAGGGTTGGCGTGAGGCGCAGGGCAAAGAGCATCTTAACAAGATCATGGACAAGCCGCTGATCATCTTGAAGCGCCGGCTGGAGTGGCGCGATTGGGAAAAGCGGCCGTCAGACCTCATCGTTCAGGACGAGTCGGGCGCTGTGATTCCGCCGACGATGACCTCGCGCACGACCCGAGAGATGATCCTACGGTTCAACAAGGCGGCCGCTCTCATCCGGCGCTTCACTCCGGAGACGATTTCGATCTTGGTGAAGCTCGCTGATGACGTCACGATGGAATCGAAGAACGCCTACGACATCGCCTACGCGGAGGCTGTCAGGCGCCGTGTTCAGGATGAAATCTTCCGCCGTCCCTGAGAATCGCAAGCGCAATCCTTGTGGGAGTCGCATGCTCCCACTACCGTTTTGGCGCTCACCTTCCGGAGTGCCCGATGAATCGCTTTCTCGTTGCCCTTTTTGCTCTGCTTCTTCCGGGGCTGGCCTTCGCGCAGGACCTGACGGGGACGGCTCAGCGCGCGGTCGAGTCCCTTGAGAAGATGTCCGGCCTCCCGATTGTCTTCCTGGAGCGCACCGGTGATGACCCGGGGCAGTTCTGGTACCGCGCGATGCAGAAGCTCTGCACAAAGACCGGGGACAACTGGTGTGACGACGACCTGACGTCGCTGCGTGACACCACCAACCCGATCGGTTGGTCGCGGGTTCTGACCTATCGCACGCCACAGGGGGCCGAGAAGAAGGTCTGCGTTATCCTGCCGCCCAACACCGGCGTCTCGGCCGGCTACGTTGCCACGGGGCTTTCGGGTGGCAACATCTATTCCTGGCAGGAGCTCCCCACGAGCGCCGAGGCCGAGACATTCCTCACCCTGATGCACGGCGCCAACTGCCTCAACACCTCTGAGGATCAGCAGCAGGCAAAACGCGCAGACGCTTTCGCAGCCATGACGCTCGCCTTGATCCAGGGCGACGGCGCCTTCGTCTCCGCACGGGACGTCACGCCCGCGCGCAAGTTCGCCCTCTATCGCTTCGGCGAGTCGACGCGCTGGGCTGTCAATGTCGCCGAGCGCATTCTTCTCGACCAGTGGAAAGGTGAAGCGGTCGCGGCTCTCTCAGCCCGCAACCGATGTGACGCGAAAGCCGTCGCCTCCCAGAACCTCGCAATCGACTCGCTCCAGCGAGATATGACGCTGCCGCAAGGCGAAGACTGCGTCAGCACCACGGGTGGCGCCGCCAAGGGGACAGTGACGGACGGGAACCTGTGGCTCTGGACCAATGGCCAGCCTGGGTCCAATGCCCCGGTCCTCGGAATGCCGCCGGAGCCCTATTCCGCCTTCAAGGGCTTCCAGAGCTTCGATGCGGGCATCAGCTACGCCTTCAAAACCGCTGAGACGATCGCGTCCCAGCGGTGAGCTTTCCCTGGCGCACGCCAGTGATTGCATCAGAGGCTCGGACGGGCCTCAGCCAGGGATAGGTTGCTGTCGACGTCATCCAGAAGCGCCTTAGCTTGGTCGCGGACCACCGTCGCCGCGGCCAGGACACGCTCGGCATCTTCGATCTCGCCATCACGGATAGCCACGAGCTCGGCCAGCATCGCTTTCCGAATGCGGAGCGCAAACGTCGGATCTTCGGAAAACGCGCTCTCGATCGTGTCCTTGACGAAACCGCGAACCCGCCGGTCGAGCTTCTCGTCGTGCAAACGAGTGCTCTTGAAGTCGGTACCGGTCGCGAAGTCGTAAAGCGTCACCGACTTCGGCGATGCCATCTCTGGACTGGATGCATCCGGAATGATGGCGTGAACCAGCCAGCCAACGGATCGCCCGTCAGGCAACTGCAGCGCCGGCCGATCATCGCCGACAGGGGTGAGCTTGCCGACAGCGAAGACGCACCGCAGCCCGGAAGGGATAGCGCTCTTTTCTGAAACGTCGAGATGGAAGCTGAGATGAACCTCGCCCAGCTCCGTCTTCAGAGCGAGATCCTCCGTCCGGAACGAGTAAGGGTCCTGCATGATCCAGGGGCTCTGCCCGAGCTGCAGCGAGCCGAACGGCGTGTCGATCGACGGAAGTGGATTGGATTCGGTCATTCTTAGCTCCTGAGTTTCAGAAGCCTCGGATCCTTTTTCGCAAGGATCAACCAGCCTTAGCGATAAGCTGTCCGAACGCGCTTCAGTGTGGCCCGTTCCGGCCAATCCGTGATCAGCTGATGAAACACTGCCTCGTCGTAGTTGCTGTAGGCGTAGAGGAAGGCCGTCGTGATTGCCCGGAAATCCTCGAACTGCGTCTTCTCGGCCAGGCTGCCGCCGGCGCTTGGCCCAATGGGGAGATTTCGCCGCGCCTGCGGGAACCAAGCAAGATGCTTGTTGCCCGGCGCCGAGCGATTGAAGGCATCGAGGCGCTGCTCGGCTGTCTGGCCCGTGAAGTCGGCATCGAGGCCCGCCTGGGCGACCATGAACGGCTTGGAGACGCCGCCCCAGCTGTCTTCGGTCAAACCCATCACACCGACGCCCTGCGGAGAAAACATCATGCCCGCGTACCAACGCGGATCGATGAACTTGAGGGGCTTGCCCATATCGGCAACCACCTTCGCCCCGAGGAGAAGCTGGACGACGTAGGCGCCGAACTCGTGGCCGATGATGATCGGCCGCTCAGTGTTAACGGAGTAGCCGATGACCTTCTGGATCCGGTCGACGTGCTCCAGCGGAAGTCGGCAAGCCTCGCAGCGCCCGTCCCAGGCCAAGGCGTCGTTCAGGACGCGATCGACATCCCAGGATGATCCGCCCTTGGCTTCCGCGCGTCTCGCAAGCAGCCCACGCATGAAGATGCTGTCGTCATGCACCGGCGCCGCGACAACGAAGCCGTGCGAAGCCCAATGCTGCAGAAGCGGCCGGTAGACCAGCGGATCGGTGAGAGCGCCATGCGAGAACACCACCAGCCGCCCAGTCTTCACCCCGCGCGGGGCGTGAACGACGACGCGAGCGGCTTCGTAGGGGACAATGAAGGGCTCGCTATGGGGGTTCCAAGGGCCGTTCTGACCGAAGGCATACCAATGGGGATCCTCGCCGGGGATCGGCGACCGGCGCATGACCAAGTTTTCCTCCGCACGCAAGCTGCCGGGGAGAACCGAGGCGGCAAGCGCTGCAAGGACAGTCCTTCGATTGGTGCCGTGAATCATGAATCGCCGAGCCAATTGTTCTGGGAAGAGCGTCGGCCGGATATGGCATCCCGTCAACCGACCGAGCACCCGAACAGGGCCCTGCGGGTTCAGACATTTCGCGGGATACGGTTCACTCGGAGTCCATATCTCGCTTGTATAACAGGCGCTTCCGGAACAGGATGTTTGCTGTTTCGCGAGGTCGAGATGCTCGTTGGTCGTGAAGATCTCTATCAGCTCCTTGGGTTGAATTCGCTTGTCGATATCGCGGCAGGCGAGCCCGGTGGCTTCGAACTCATCCTTGAAGATGGCCACCGGCGCGCAACGCTCACGCTCAACGGCGCGAACATCCAGGCCGACCTGGTCGAACTGAGCGGCGATGACGCCTCAACGATCGTGATCACCCTGTCTGGAGAATACGACGAGAAGGCCGACAGCTTCGCGCTGTCCGGCGAGGACGCGTCGGGGCAGAGCAGCGATCCGACGGATCCGAGGGGTGTCGCATCAGCCTGGCGCCGCATGACCTACGGAATGCAGGCTGCGGAGCGACCCAACTGAAGGTCACAGCTGCTCGGCGACTCAGCGTGGGCTTGTCCGTTTCAGCAAGGGCGGCGAGGGTGCTCTGCCGCCCTTGGAGATCCAAATGAAGGCCTGCCTTGTTGACTTCACGGCCAAGAAAAATCTGGTCGTTCCCTGGATGCTCTTCGATTCAATCGAGGAGGCGGTGGCTCAGCGAGTGATCGGGCATCCGTCATGGCCGCATAACATCTGCGAAATCGATGAGACCAATCCGGTTGCTCACGTCCTGACGCGGCGCGCCGCGGCGAGCAGTCGTAATAGTCCCTATCGAAGCGAGACTGTTTCCGCGTTCAAGGCACGGGGGCCAATTCGACCCTATTACGAGATCGCCGCGGAACTAGGTGCGGCGGGTCCAAAACCGTGAGCGAGGCACCGAAGCCGGCCGTCGCGATGATGCTCGGCGAGTTCGACGCCGTGATCGAGCAAAACGACGAGCTGCGAGACGGGGGCGGAGTGATCTTGGCGCCGGCGCAGCGGCACTTCGGTGTCATGCCTGAGAACGCAGGGGATATCGACCTCGATAGCATGGAGGCAGACCGCCCAGGCGAAGGGTGGGGATCCAAGATCCTCCAGTTGGCTTGCGACCTGGCCGACAAGCATGGGCTATCGATCTACGTGCGTGCGCACGCCTCCTCAGAGGACGATCACGACCTTCCCGACATGCAGGGCCGCCTCGAGGGCTTCTATGCGAAGCATGGGTTCGCGATGACCGGCAGTTGGGGAGCGTCAGACATGCTTCGCAAGCCGAAGCCCTTCGATCATGAGGCCGAGGCAAGGCTCACGGCCTGGACGGCGCCGGTCAGCCTTTCGCCTATCTGATCCCGAAAGCGGCGACCTCCGCGACACTCTCTGGATCGAATTCACGCTTCAGCATCGCCGGGACTGCCTGACACCGTGCCGTGACATCGGCGACGACAATGTCGAGGCGCGGCGAGTCGGCTGCTGTTCCCCTCATCGTCTCACGCAAGGCCGCCGCCTTCGCGGGCATAAGCGCCGCCATCGAAGACAGGAGCTTGCGAACCGCCGCCGGCTGGAAGCCGCACTCGGCCGCGAACCGATCCCAGTGGTCGCCCGTGAGTTTGGTCGGGTCGTGCTCACCACCAACGCTCATCGTGAGATAGGGCGACAGCCGCTTGTAATCGGCCACAAAGGCACGCTGGCAGGACACGTCGTAGAGTGGGGCCAAGCTCGTCTTCCCGGCTCTATGTAGTAGAGACAGGTTCTTGGCGTGCCCATCGCTGTTCGCGACCAGGTAGGTGTAGAAGGCCCGGCTCAAAAGCTCCAGCCGCGCGCCGGCACGATCATCGACATGGTCGAGCAACTGGAAAGCATCCTTCCACCCGGGCCCGCCGCGGGCTTCGAACTTCGCAGCAGGCATGAGCGAAAGCGCCTGACAGAAGTCCTCTTGGTGGATCCGGCGCAGCCGCTTTTGATCGCCGGTCTGGGTGACCACGCGATCGTAGCGTGAGACCAGCATGAAGGGGATCCCCTCCGCGGTCATGATCCTCGATCGAGGCACCTTCATCCCGAGCTCCCCGGCAAGGCGGACTGCGAAGTGTTCGACCTTGATGGAGTCTTTCAGGATCGAGATATCCGTCTTCAGGATGTGGCTCGACGGGTAACCGTTCTTGGGGAGGCCGATGACGCCATCGACGACGATGACCGCTGCCTTGTCATTGACCCCGGCCAACGAGATCAGGTGGTTGTCACCGTCTTCATCGATGAAGAGTGGGCGAACAGGCAGATCCCGGATCAGCTCAGCCAGGCGCTTTTCGTCGAGGGGATCGAACTCTTCCGGAACATCCTCCTCGCGAATGACAGAGGCGTCAGCCGGGACAACGGACACCGAGCCCGCACAGTCCCGCCCAATCCCAGCAAGCAAAGAGAAGTCGTCGGCTCCGCTGATGTGGAGGATCTCACCGAGCCTTTGGCGATGGCTGGTGGATTCAGGAAGCAGGCCAGCAAAAAACGGGTGCGCCATGTCGTCACCGAAAGGCTCGACCCGAACAGGCAAGGCGACGGACAGAGCCTGGCGAGCGACGCCGGTCTGCGCAACCCACTCCGGAAGATACTGAAGCTCCAGCTGACCATCGCGGCGGCTTCGCAGCTCAGCGCACGGTTGCCCGTTGATGCGGACCGAGAGGCGACCGATCACTTCGTCACGGGCTTTCATCGCATTCCCCTCGGAGCGTAGGCATCGCCCTCGTCGCCGAAGCCATAGCCGTCATCGACATCGAGCTCGACTTCCTTAGGTTCCGGCGCCGGATCATCAGGAAGCTGGGCAAGAGCGCCGCGCCGCTTGGCTGCAATACGGCGAGCCAGGGCGAGCTCCGATGCATCCGGTGCCTCGTCGACACCGTCGGCAACGAGCTCGAACCCAAGGTCGCCGGCGTCGCGAGCAAGATCGGCGAGCGAACGCCCAGGGCCGGTGCGCGGCTCAAGGCGCAAACCGAGCGCCGCCGCCTCAGCCATCAGATTTTTGACGTTCGGCTGGCCCGCCCGCGCCGGCTGCAGGACGAGCTCAAGGCCGAGCTGGTGCATGATCCGCATGAGGTTGGAGAGGCCAGGATCGCGATCGCTCACCCCACCCTCCACCGTCATCAGCGTCTTTCGGTTGATCCCGGCCGCTAAAGCGAGATCATCCTGGCGAAGCCCCCGCTCGACACGGGCCGCCTTTACAGCGGCTGCCAGACTCGCAATGTCGGTCACTCGAACGGGTCGCATTAAAGTCCCTCATTGAGGACATTTGGATCGAAAGCGCCGGAATGCCTGCTCATGTCCCGGATAAGGGACATAGCATGCAGGCGCTCCAGCTTCAACTGTCAATGTCCCGGATATGGGACATTGAGCGATATGTGCGGCCGAAACCTCCAGATGTCCGCAATCGAGGACATTACATCCGAGGCGCCGTCGGGGAGAACCGCGGCGGGTTGTCGCCGACCGAGGTCAAGAGTTCGTTGAAGAGGTCCTCACCGAAAGCAGTATGGAAGCTCGCGAGCGAGCTCTGGATCGTCGCGTAGATGCGCTCTCCCTCGCGGACCTTCTGGACCGATCCCTCATAACCGAGGTCCGAGAGGAACGAGTCCCGATCAATGCCGTCAACGCTGGAGAAGTCGCTCTGAAGACACTCCAAGATGTCGCCTTTGGACGGCTTCTGATCGCGCCCCATAGAAAATGGGGTTGAGAACGACCCACCACCGGCGCTCCGGAAGGTGCAATCCCAATGATAGCGCCGATGACCGGATTCCATCGTGCTTCCGCGGGAGACCACCTCCAGCTTGATGCCGTGGGTCGCACAGAAGCCTTCGAACGTCTTCGGATCCAGGCTCGGCTCCGGGCGCGATTCCACCCGGTACGAAGGCCTGGCCAACGCCGCGCGGGCCGCTTCCGCTCGTGCTGCCCAAACTGGAGCACACTTTTCGAGGGCATACTGACGAACGGCGTCGCGGAAGACCTTGTAGGTCAGAATGCGTATTCCGATGAAGCCGGCCATTGATTCCGAAACGAAGCCGGCCACCTGTT